>JAUVAR010000075.1 GCA_030591625.1 Candidatus Zixiibacteriota bacterium | reverse complement strand
GCTATTACGATTTTGACAGCTGACAACAACCTTATATGGAATGACAGAGTAGAAATCAAAAATGGTGACTTGGTTGCCGTTCGATCTGCCGATAGTTCGATGACAATTCTAAATATTCGCGGATTCTCTGGTGCAGATGAAAATAGAAGAGTTAAAATCATTTATTTCTATTCAAGTTTAGTCGATGGCGAATATAGCTTCGAATTGACATTAGTGCATTCATATTGAATATTCAGTGTGGGCACAGGGCAGGTTTTTGATAGGGTACTTATAGGCAATCAGTAAGAGGGGTATAGCTGATAAAAAGAAAATCAATCAAGAAAGTTAAGTCGCCAATATCTACTAATCCGTCCGGATCGGCATCGATATTTGCTTCTTGTGGACAACCTAAGGGAGTGTAGGTAATAAACAGATAGTCTATCAAAACTGTAAGGTCACCAATATCAACAAGTTCATCCGGATCACCGTCAATATTACCTGTTATACCAATACAACATCCGGCTTGTGGACCATTCATGATTTCCGATGGTCGGCCCATGCGAAACTCTGAATCGACTGCAACGATTAAGTAATCCCAAAATGATCCGGTTATTACATCAGTATCAATATAATTTGAATCAATTATACCGGCTGAGGTTAGGTCACCTGCTGGATCATCGATTCTGTAGAATGAGCCGTTGGAAAGTTCGCTGCGTCTGTAAAGATGATAGGAAAGACCCTCGGTATAATTCCAGGAAATTTTTGCAGATGAGCCATCAACACGAGTGATTGAATTAATGATTGTAGCAGGCGGTGTTACTTGAGGTAATAGAAAAACATGTTCTTCCTGAAATGAATTCGCTTCGATAAGACTACTCAAATGGAAACTTTCATTTGAAGTAAGATCGAAGAAAATGTAATCGAACTGCATTCCGGGAGCTTCACCGATAAAGTTCTGGAAATCGTCGTACCAAAATCCATTTTCATAATCGGCACCATCTGAGGTATATAGGCGCAGTTCATTGTCAGTTTCTGCAATATAGCCGTAGAATGATAACTCTGTATCGGTTGGAGTGGAAAAATCTGACCTGGTGACCATGCCAAAAATTGACCCCTGTGCCTGCACTTTGGATAGATTTACACCCAATAGCAGCAACAAAATAAATAGAGTAATTTTGGATATCGTTTGAAAAGTAGCCATCTGTTATATCTCAATAGCATAAATCATGCCTCATTAAGTATAATACAATTTGGAGGTATGATCGTTCTTATTAAGATAATAAATACAATCTGATTCGATTGTTTCAGAAGCTTGATTCGAAATCTATATTGTTGTCAGTCAGTTGTTTTCGGGGTCTCGTCCTGCTTTGTACTCGCGGAGTTTTACTTCTCCAAGAGGAGTATCACTCTTGATTTTGAGCGAATTTTTGAATTCTTGAGCAAAATCTTTCTGATATCTCCAGTTTATTCCAGCGACTATTAGCATCCCGACAGCTGCTCCAACAGTTGCCAGACCCATATCTTTGTGGGCATCCCAGATATCGCCCTGAGTTCCCAGATATGCCTGCCCCAGTTCTCCACCGACCAGAACTGCAGCACCCCATTCGACTAATTCATATAACATTGAGAGTGACATAACCAGCTCAAGTGGGAAGTAGTAACTCCATGCGCCCTCGCTTTTAGCTATACGCATAAAAAGTTCACGCATGGGATAAGCAAACAATAAACCGAAAGAGAAATGCACCAATCGATCAAAATGATTGCGCTCAAACCCAAATGTATCATTGATGGAAAATCCAAGAGAGCCTGTCCAAGCCTCATACGGTACTTCGGCATACGTATAGTGCGAACCAATTGTATGCATACATAGGAATATGAACATGACAGTGTAAGAAACAGTAGAAAGTCGGAATTTATTACGAGTGAAAATCAAGGCAGCTATAAAAAATACAGTGAGGACATTTTCAAGCACCCAGTCGGAAAAATGTGATGGATCAATGGCCCAAATAACCCACCAAATCACAAACAGAATCAAGAGCTTAGTACGATATTCTATTGTCTTCATTATAAATGCCTTTGAGAGATAGTTTCAAATGACTCACTTATCATAAATCAACCAATTGCTGGAGGCAAACAAAAAATGAGGCTGTAGAAGAGGTCGTATCTCGCTAAAATGAAGCTTGTCATTGGTCGCTAACAGGTGTAGTTTTATAACAATCGGTTTTAAAAGTTCAAGGAAAGAGAAAATAATGTATCTCGTAACTGGTGGTGCCGGATTTATCGGCAGTCATATTGTAAAAGCTCTCAATGATCGCGGCGAAAACAAAATAATTGTCGTTGATGATCTTGAAGAGAGTGCGAAATTTACCAATCTGCAAGACTGTCAAATATCTGATTATTTTGACAGGATAGAGTTTATGCACCGCCTTGAATTGGGACTGCCAAATCAATTACCGAAAGCGATCTTTCATCAGGGTGCTTGCACCGATACGATGGAATATGATGGTCGGTACATGATGGAAACAAATTTCACATTCTCTAAGCTGCTCTTTGAATTTGCCGCAGAGAACAATATCCCATTTATTTATGCATCGAGTGCCGCAACCTATGGCAATAGTCGTGACTTTAGTATTAAAGATGCAAATGAACGACCATTAAATATCTATGGTTATTCAAAGCTCGCATTCGATCAGTATATCCGTGCCAATTTTGATAAATCAGATGCTTGTGTTGTGGGGTTACGATATTTCAATGTTTATGGTCCTCGTGAGATTCATAAGGGGAAGATGGCCTCGATGGTATATCAGCTGTACTCTCAGATAAAAGAAAACTCAGTTGCACGATTGTTTGAGGGGACGGATGGTTACGATGATGGAGAGCAGCGTAGAGATTTTGTCTTTGTAGAAGATCTGGTTAAAATCAATCTTTACTATGCCGAACGAGAAGCATGGAAGGGTATTGTTAACGCCGGTACAGGGAAGGCTCAAAGTTTCAATGAGGTAGCAAGGGCGATATTCAAAGCTCTCGGTAAACCTGAAAATATCGAGTATATTCCATTCGACAAGACATTGACCGGCAAATACCAATCATTTACAGAAGCTGACCTGACATCGCTTCGAGAGTCTGGCTATAAAGATGAGTTTAGTTCCCTTGAAGATGGCGTATTGAAAGCTGTTGAACATTGGTCGAAGTAAATTAGTCTCAGTCTTTTTTAATAAGTCTTTCAAGAGCACTATCATATTTTGGAACAAGTTCAGTCCAGCTAAATCTATTCATTGCCAGGGAAGCACGGTTTCGATTCCCGAGCCAAAGTTCCCCTCGATCAAATCTTTCTACGAGCGTGATAAGTCGTTTTTTTAGAGATGTTAATGTTCCGGTATAGAAGAAGTCATCATGATTTGCGTCAAATTCTGAAGGTAGTAACTCTGGATAGGCGAGTCGTTTTGGTAAAAGTGGGAAAACGCCACACGCTATTGCTTCAACAATTGCAATCCCAAAGAATTCATGGTTGGCAGTCGAAATAACAATATCGGATGATGCGACCGCATTTAGATAATCTTTACGGTCAGGCATAAATCCATAATGTTTGATGCGATCACCAAATTGATCTTTTGCTTTCCTGAAAATATCTGGCGAGTTGCGGAACTCTTCACCCAGAATCGTTAATCTAAAATCATGTCCAGCTTCGTCGAGCGACTTGATCGCCTCAAAGAAATCCTCAGGGTTTTTATCATGCTCCCACCGTGCGACCCATAGTATAGATACTGGAGTATTAGTTTTCTTAACGTTAGTTGATGGCATTTGACTGATACCGGGGTAGGCGATAATAGATTTGTCGTTGATTGTTTTCAATGAACCGAGTAGTTGGTAATCAGGCATTTTCTTGAGAGCTTTTTCGGCACCTGATAAAAACTCATTACGATGAAAATCTGAGTTGAACCATACTTGATCGGCCGCCAAAGCAGCTATCACGTTAGTGAATCCAAAGTGCAGGTCACGTTCGGCAACCACTTGTACAGGATAAGTAAACTGGTTTTCATGAAAATAGATAACGGTGGGAAGTGATGCTATCTTAGGCTTGGCCAGTCCTTTGAATTCGGCCAGATTGAGCATATCCGAACAAAAGATAAGATCAAACGAAGCGCAAGGATCAGATCGTTGATTAATAAGTTCGTTCATTGAGACAGCACTGTGGCGCATCCGCCATTTCCATTTACTGGGAGGCAGATCGATAACTGTCCAATCGTGGCAACTCTGACTGATCCATCCATTCAGAAATGCGGCATGGCTTCCGCCATAGTATGGTTCAAGAGCAAGTATTCTCATTTAGGTATAAAAAAGGCGGCCGATAGCCGCTTGTCAATTAGAGCTTCAAATTTGTTTTGGTTTTAGTCTTCACTCTCGTCGGGGAAGGCGATCATCGATTGGTTGGGAAGACGTATCGGTTGGCCAATGCTGTCAGGGGTGCATTCTGGTTCAAGTTCATTGGCTAGTATAGCTCTGGCGACATTGTCGAGCGCTATCGTGAAGTCGTTTTCTGTGAAATGTTGTGCCCAAACAGTTTGACTTGCTCTGAGAGCATCATCGAATTTTCCTTCATAAGCCTGTTCAAGTACTCGCTGATGTTCCCATTCTTTGTTTTTCCAATCAACATAGGCAATTATCGAATATACCCCTCGATTGTTAAGCGCAAGACTTTCCATAATTGTAATAAGGTATCGACTTTCCTTGGTATGCAGACAGAAGACGATTCTAATTCGACGCCCCTCTTCAAGCTTCTTATCTTGTTCTGTAGCCGGAAAGGTACGGAGACACTCAGACCACGAGGAGGCCGCAGCTTCACAGGGGAAGTCTGCATTTGTAAGCCATTCCGCAAGTTTAGAACAGATCAACTTGATATCAAGAAGGGGCTGTCCTTTTAGTAGTTCATGCTTTACAGCTTCTTTTAATTTGTTCGATACTGCCATAAAAATCTCCTGCCTAAGCAGGGTTTAGCGTTATGTCCTATTATCGGACTAAATCAGAATTTGATTAGCAGGACATTTTGAGTCGAATTGGGACTATTTTATAGCTCGAATTTATACACAGGTTCCATAGTGTCAGGATTTATCACCTCAACTGAAATATTAAGACCATCAACATTCATAAGAACGAGAACGTGCTGGGTTGAAAATTTCATTATACTTTCGCTCCAAATTGCACTCTCCTGACCGTAATACGGAGCTCCCGCAGTACCATTGTTGATATGCCAGAATGGTCGATTCAATTTCAGGCGTGGTCCATTCCAATCTTCTGGATAAATCGGAGTTTCACCTGTAACCTGCATCAGGCAAAAATTATGCTCATCGCCGGTTAATACAGCTTTAACTTTCTTGGTACCATTGATTATTATGTCGAGCAGTTCATCGCGACATTCTATAATACCCTTGTCAGCTCTTTGTCCTGCGATAATTGGACGTGGTGCGTTGTTGCCGTTGTACCACATGTCGTCTCTGAGGTGACCGCCATTTGGGAAAATTGGGCAGTGGCTCGTAATGAAAATATGATCAATGTTCTCGTCAGCTTCCAGCATTTTAAGTGTAGCTTCAAGCCATTTCATCTGATTTTCCATTATGTAACCCTTTAGATTACCTCCAGCCTGATTTGCACGAGTAATGGTTGGACTAAAAAGGTAAACACTATTTAGATTGACCATTGCAACATTGTCATAAACATAATGAAAAACTGTCTCGGCATAAGGGGGGAAGTCGGTAGAGTTTGGATTTGGATCAGATGATGAACCATCTTCAGAAATTAACGAATTCAGAGGATTAACAACATTCGACGCAAAAATAACTTCGGCTGACTCTTGAGCAAATGGAAAGCGGTCAATCCAGATACTTGTAGATTCATTCTTAAATATATGATACAACCCTTCATGATTCCCGAACCCGGCAACAACTGGCATGTAGTGAGTATAGGCTTCGGCCGATCTTTTCCAATTTGCATACTGCAGTTGTAGCTCACCAACACTTGCCGTGTATCCGTCAATAAGGTCACCAGTATATTGAAGAAATCTGGCATCTTTGATTTTACAAAGAGCAACGTTACGTTTCATTATGTAGGCGTTCGTGCCGAAGATGTCCCGTTCACCTCCACCATAATTTGAACGACCATCAGAGGTATATGCAAAAGTGAAAGCAGTTCGCGATCCAGGCCGGGGAGCAGTTCTCAAATAATGCTGATCGGTGTGTTTACCGTAATGAACTTTGTAATCATGTCTGGAGTCAGACGCTAATCCATCCAGTTGAATTTCATGTTGTGTTAAAGGGGTGCTATCCTTAAACGTCTTGTCACCAACCGTTACAGAGCAGATTGCAGCCCGATTAGTTTGAAACGATATGACTGCAGAATTTTCTGTGATAATATTTACAAATGGCCCTTCGATGATAGACGTGTCAACCGCGAAAGATTTGTCTGAAGTAACGATAAGCTTGCCGTCGTATACTATCATTCCATCGCTGTCAATTATTCTGTAGCCCAGACGCATATAGCCAGCATCTCCCCAATCGGACCAATCGTATAACCCTTTCAGTCTTCTCAAGAGTTCGACTTTGGCAATGCCAGCCTTTATTTTAGCAGCAGATCGAAAGATCGTATAGTCATGGTTTACATCGGCCGGATCAGGCATCAAACCAAAATAGATGTTACCTGTCATCAAAGTATCGTCAAAATTAAAAATCAAACCTGAATCTGTTCCAACCGGCTCTGTTCTGATTTTTTTTAGAGTATATTTTGGTGATGGAATCTGCAACGGCACAATTGTTCCGAGGCTGTCCTGAGCATACAATTGACCTGCAGAATCAATCTTAATTCGTTGATAGATTTCTGGAACTTTATCTTCTGGTTTTGCAATAGATACAGACAAAAGCAGGCAGACAATAAACATGAAACTAAAATGTGATAGTTTTTTCATAACGATTCCAACTTTCGGAAATACTCTTGGATTTTCCGCAATAATTGGATCAAATGTATAGATGTAAAGATTTAAACTTAATCTATTCAGAAAACAGGGGAGAGGGAATTAGTTGCTCGGTTCGTTAATCGCCGTAACTTCTGTTTGCTCAGAATTAATCCTTGATATATTGGCAGAACTTAGGGGGAAGTAAAACTGGAATATTGCTCCACGAGGTGGAATTGGAACGATATCATAGAAAGCGTTATGTTCTTTTATAACCGTATATACAACCGGAAGACCAAGTCCGCTTGATTTTCCCTGTAGTTTGTATTTACAGAAGTACGGTTCAAAAATGCGAGGGAAATCTTCGCTATCGATATAGTCTCCCGTTCTTGAAACTTTAAACAGTAAATAATCACCTGGAATGAATCCATCATATCCACTTGGAATGCTATTTACTTTTAGCTCCTCTGTTGAAATTGTAATTTCGGTACTATCAGATGGAACATCAAAGGCATGAGCTATGATATTTTCAACAAATCTGTTAAGATGTGTATCTGCGCCATCTATTATGATCGGTGATGCTGCGAGATTAATTTCAAGAGAGACATGCTCGTTTTTCTTGTTCAAACTTGTAAACCATTCAGAAGCAATAGACTCAGATATGATCTGATTCATATCTAACGGCAATTTCTGTTGTTTATCTCGATGAGACATGATCAGCAGATCCTGCATTACGCTTGCTACATCCAGAGCAGAATCCCTTAGGTGCTGTAGTTGGTTATGAGCGTCTGAGTCTTTGGGAAGCTTTGACATAATAAGTTCTGGATAGCCAATGAGAGGCCCAAGTGTATTATTGAGATCATGTGCTACTCCTCCTGCCATAATCCCGAAGGTTTTCATCTTCTCAGCTTTGGCGAGGCTTAACCTAAGATGTTCACTTTCAAGTTCTGCTTTCATTCTGGCAGTAATATTTTCAAAAGCAACGGCCAGTCGGCTACCAGGTAATTTGAAAACTCGAGTCCTAAATGCACCCTGAAGAACATCGTCAGCATACTGGGTATCTTCTGAATCGTAATGTTCGCCTGTCTCTGCCACTTTTATATAAATATCAGTAATTCCCGCAACCTTGGCAGAAGGCCAGATTTCATCAAAATGCATACCTTTGATTTCTGAGATAACCTTGCCGGTTAGCTTTTCAGCTTCCGGGTTCCCATCAATAAGGATTAAACTATCTGGTGATTGGTACTTGTAAATAAAAAGTCCGGATGGTATCTCTCGAACAATATCGGCAGAAGACAAAAGCGTATGTCTTAGTTCATCCTCTGTGCTAATACGAAAGTTTACTTCATTTCTGAGGTCGTTATAGAACTGTGATATTTTTTTTTCGATTTTCCCAAGATATATGTAAAAAAGTGTAAATATAATCGCACAAATAAAGAGACAAAATGCAATAAGAGAAATTGTTAATGTCCAGAGGTGAGATGCTTCAACAGTAGAATCATCCATAACGATTATGCTGCCGACTTTTTGCTTTGAAAAATCAATTAAAGGAAGTAACCCCGCTATAAACTTGTGTTCTTTTGTATCAATCATAAATGTTTTAGGTGAATCATGATTTGAAGAGATATTGAGGTAATAATCCAATTGTTCCGGAATTTCATTTGTTGTTCTATCAACAACAGCATAGGATTTAAGAGAATTCCATTCGTAAGTATGTCCCAATATCTGCTGACCTGTTTCCCACAATGGTTGATTAAGGAATGATTTATTTATAGCAACGGCCAGATTGATGTTGAGCATCGCTGCAATTCCTTCAGTAATATGCTCAATTTCCATTCCGGTTTCAATATAGCCAATGATATGGCCATCGCGCATCCAGGGATGAACAACCCTTAATGTGAACATGCCATACTTGCCGAGCTCTAATCCGCCAGTTGGAATGTCAGTTCTAAATGCGTCAACTGCAGTTTTGTGTATAATAATATCACCGAACTTGCTCGGTTTGTGAACTCTCAGGAAACAAGTTTCATCTTCAGACATGAAATAAAGATGAGTCATCCGATGTTCCTGCTTAAATTCATTCAAATATGGTTCAGCAAGATCAAGAAGACTACCTCTGTTCATATCAAGGAAGGCTCTTTCAATTACTTTATCATTCTGAATACGAAGATTAAGGGTTGTGAGAACTTTTTGTTCTTCATCTATTCGATAGTCAAACATCTGTTGGACAGAAGTCAAAGTTGTGGTTGCATTCATATCCTGATTGCTCTTTAGCAACCAGCGTAAGCTGAATATGGAAACCAAAGCCAAAAGCAGTAAGGCTGCAGCAACTGGTATTAGTATTTTAGCTCTTATATGATCCAGAAAAATATCCCCTTAATATTCATATATCTATACATTAAATGTTATCGGAAAACATCCTGAATAACTTAAGTATTAGTAGATGAGGTTCAATCTCATACATTTTAGTATCAACTGTATGGTAAGTATTACTATGACAGCTTTTGTCAGTGATTACCCCTATCACATTACAGGCAACTTCGTGTTATCAGTGTAATCAGATGATCAATGATGGAGCGAGATAGTAGATTTATCTGGTGAGATGTTGTCTGAGTAATTATATTAATAATAAGTATGAAAAGTAATTTGACAGGCCTAATTTTCGACATCAAGAAATTTGCCATTCATGATGGCCCCGGTATAAGAACTACAATGTTTTTCAAAGGTTGTCCTTTGTCCTGTTCCTGGTGCCACAACCCCGAGAGCAGAGCTTGTGAACCGGAAGAAATGAGTAGGGGCAAATCAAGCAGGATTATTGGCCGAAGCATAAATGTAGAAGAGGCTTTGTTTGAACTGTTAAAAGATCGTCCCTTTTACGAAGAATCTGATGGCGGTGTTACTTTTTCTGGCGGAGAACCACTAATGCAACCTGAATTCTTGTTGGCATTACTTAAACTATGTCGAATAGAGAAACTTCATACCGCAGTTGACACTACTGGATACTCATTGAAAGTTGATATTGAGCAGATTGTCGGCTTCACCGATCTGTTTCTTTATGATCTTAAGTTGATTGATGACAGTTTGCATTTGAAAGAGACTGGCGTGTCG
>JAUVAR010000113.1 GCA_030591625.1 Candidatus Zixiibacteriota bacterium | reverse complement strand
TGGATTCCTGTTTTCACAGGAATGACTAATTGCGAGAGTGAATCGTCAGGAGGACAGGATAATCCTGTTTAACAGACTTTCTGACCTACTACACCCCAACCCCCTTCACCCCCAACAACTTACGCCAATTTCACCAAATTTCGTCCCCAAATCAGGCAGAATGGGCAGAAACAGTCCTTTTTCATTGACAAAAACCGATAAAACATTATAATAGTCGGCCCTTAAGATAGTCCGGACAGGATCATACCTGGTCAGCAGGATAACCTGCACTACAGGAATAACCTGATCTGGTATTTTTTTGGCCGAATAGCCGACTAACGGCTTAACAAAATTTGAAATTTTAATATGTCGCAGATATAGAAAGCTGCGTAAGGTAACCGAGTAATGACTGATAGCGCACATATCCGAAATCTTGCAATCGTTGCCCATATCGATCATGGCAAAACGACGCTGATAGATTCTGTCTTCAAAGCAACCCAGACCTTCCGTAAAAACCAGGACGTTGCCGAACGCTTGATGGACAACAACGTTTTAGAACGTGAACGCGGTATTACGATTCGCTCCAAGCATTGCACTGTCTCATGGGATGATTACCTTATAAATATTATCGACACACCCGGTCACGCCGATTTCTCCGGCGAAGTCGAACGTGTCCTCTCGATGGTCGATTCAGTCCTTTTGCTCGTCGATGCGAACGAAGGACCGATGCCTCAAACTCGCTATGTCCTGATGCGTGCGCTAAAACTTGGGTTGCGTCCAATTGTGATTGTCAATAAAGTTGACCGTCCCAACGCACGACCCGATTATGCCCTCGATAAAACTTTTGATCTCTTTATAGAACTTGGTGCCACCGACGAACAAGCACATTTCCCAGTCCTTTATGGTTCGGGTCTCGATGGATGGTTTGTCAACGATTTGGATAGTGACGAACCAAAATCAATGGATGCACTTTTCAAAACAATCATCAAAGATGTTCCCGCACCTACTGTTGACGAAGAAGGTGAATTTCTGATGCAGGTCAGTTCGCTTGATTGGAACGATTATATCGGACAGATCGGTTGTGGACGCGTCCTTCGTGGTTCACTGAAAAAAGGTGAAGATTTCACCCGCATGGTCACTAAGTTGAACGATCCGCTCAACCCAGAAAAAGGTTGGGAATTCGAATCTGCATCGAAAGTAAAGGGTGTTCACATGTGGATCACTCGTGGCTTGACCCGAGTCGAAACTGATGAAATTACTGCTGGTGATATTGTCTGGCTCGCCGGACCTCCTCAAATTGGTATTGGTGACACATTCTCTAAAAATGAAGATATTAACGAAGCGTTAAAACCGCATGAAATAGAAGAACCAACTCTTTCGATGTTTTTCCTCGTGAACAACGGCCCCTTCTCAGGCCAGGATGGCAAAGCGATCATGTTGCGCCAACTGAAAGAACGACTCGAACGTGAACTTCGTGTTAACGTCGCTCTGCGCATGGAAGATATCGGGCGCGCCGATGGCGTCAAAGTATCAGGACGAGGCGAACTGCATCTTGCAATTCTTATCGAAGAGATGCGTCGCGAAGGTTTAGAGCTTTGTATCTCTCGTCCGGAAGTTATCAAGCGTTACGACGAAGACGGCAATGTTTTGGAACCTATCGAACAACTTATCATCGATGTCCCCGAAGAATATCAGGGAATAGTTATCGAGAAAATCGCCAAACGTAAAGGTGAGTTGATCTCTGTAGAAAACGCAGGCACTAACACAATTCGTATCGAGTTTGAAATTCCTACACGTGGTTTGATTGGATATCGTTCTGAGTTCCTGACAGATACTCGCGGAATGGGAATTATGGCTTCACGTCTCAAAGGTTACGGTGCATGGCGTGGTGATATTGTCTCGCGTAATCGTGGTTCTATCATCGCGATCTATACAGGCCCGGCGACTGCGTATGCACTTGAAGGTTTGCAGGAACGTTCAGTTGTCTTTATTGAACCGACCGAGAGAATTTATACCGGTCAGATTGTTGGTGAAAATTCACGCAACATGGATATGCCATGTAATCCAACAAAAAAGAAAGCGCTTACCAACCATAGAGCCTCGAACAAAGATATCGGCGTTAAACTTGATGTCCCACGCAAGATGACTTTGGAGCAGGCGATGGAATGGATTCGCGATGATGAACTGGTTGAAGTGACACCTAAGTCTATTCGTGTTAGAAAAACTATTCTGGATTTTGATGATCGCAAAAGAGCCGAGAAACAACGTCTCGCCCTTGACGAAAGCGCTAATGCGATTTCATCCCGTCCAACCGCATAACAACAACATAAATATAATTCTAGAAGCCAGGACTTTATTAGTCCTGGTTTTTTTATTTTTGAATTCAAATAGAAATGAATTTTAAAACCGCACGTATCGTTTACCGAAGTAAATCCCCAGGCCAGTGCCAACCATACTAAGCATAAAGGCAGTCATCAAGCCGAATTGATCCCCAATCCACCACCCCAACCAACTACAGATTATTGTAATTATTGATATGATAATATTCTTCATACTACTATTTTCGGAATAATAGCGGTCATGCTTTAATGGCTCTGGCTGTTGAGGAACAAGATTATGTACCAGGACTAAAATTACGGGGCACAAGTTGGTAAATTAATAGTTTAGAAAAGTAGCTGATTGTTTGAAATTTAGGATTTATGATTATTGGTATGACTGATATCTAAACAAAGGAAATATTCAAAATGAGAAGAACTGCTACACTTGTGATCACCACCCTTCTAATAGTCGGGCTGGTCGGTTGCGGATCATGGAAAAAACGGGATAAGGGCGCTTTGATCGGTGCCGGCACGGGTGCGCTTATTGGTGGATTAATCGGTGACAAAGCGGGTAATACCGCCGTTGGTGCTATTCTCGGTGCCGCCGTAGGAGGTGCTGCAGGAGCCTATATTGGCAATTATATGGACAAGCAGGCTGCAGAGATAGAACGTGATCTCGAAGGTGCCAGAGTCGAACGAGTCGGTGAGGGAATCAAGATTACATTCGACTCAGGAATCCTCTTTGACATAAATTCCTCATCGTGCAAACCGGAGGCAAAGGCGAATCTTGAGAAATTGGCAACGATCCTCAACAAATATGATGATACAGAGGTTCTGGTTGAAGGACATACTGATTCGGATGGTTCTAACGATCACAATCTTGATCTTTCTTTACGTCGCGCACAATCTGTCGCTAACTATATGACCAGTCAGAATGTTTTCTCGACCAGGTTCAGAATGATGGGTTATGGCGAAGATCAACCAATTGCCTCCAACGATATGGCCGATGGTCGCCAGGCTAACCGTCGCGTTGAAATTGCAATTTTTGCCAACGACAAGCTGAAAGGTGTTGCCCAAAACAAAACGGTAGGCCAGTAAGGCTTTGAGCTGCTTGGCAAAATCTAAATGGCTTTAGCCATTCAATGCCAATGAATTATACAGGGCAGGTCCGCACAGAGACTTGCCCTTTTCTATTGTCTAACAAAATCCAGAATCAAAGGAATCAACCGTGGGTATGTGCTCGTCCAATTTGATATTGTCTGGGTGTTCATCTGCTGTTATATTTGCAATCGATCATGATAATAGGGAGTTACAATTTATGTACTCCAAACATAAGTGATACAGTTGGACCTATGAGACTCAATTTTTCAAGAGAGCTATATTCATAAAGCCAAGACTTGAGCGTTGGGGAAAATCTAAGAAGCGAAAGGAGTACAATGTCTGATCGTGGGCGAAATATATTTCTTGGATTTATTATTGGAAGTTCGTTCGCGGGGGTGATGTCACTTGATCCGATTGCACAGTTGCCGTCATATCATGATTTTGCGGACCAGAGAATATTTTTCGGGGTGCCAAATTTCTTTGATGTCGTCTCAAATTTACCGTTCGCACTATTTGGGATTATTGGATTTCTCTTTACGCTTAAAAACAAACAACTTGATGCACCATTTTCGTGGACAGTGTTATTCGCCGGTGTGACGTTAGTAGGTTTTGGGTCGGCGTACTATCATCTTAATCCGAACAATGCGACACTGGTGTGGGACAGATTGCCTATGACTGTTGGTTTTGTCGGTTTGACTATTGGAATTCTGTCCGAATATGTGTACAAAAAAGCTGAACGATGGTATTTGATCCCGGCTGTTTCCGTTGGGATTTTTAGCGTTCTGTTTTGGTATATTACTGATGATTTAAGATTGTATGTTTGGATACAGGCAGTTCCACTCCTGATAATTCTAACAGTTATGGCTCTATTTAAGAACCGTTACACCCATAACCGTTATCTTTTTGTAGCAGTTGTATGTTATATCCTGGCTAAAGTAGCTGAATTCTATGATGACGAGATTTTTGCATTTACACTTGAGCAATTAAGTGGTCACACACTTAAACATCTGTTAGCTGCATTCGGGACATATTATATATATCTAATGCTGAAAAAAAAGAGAGAAGCATTAGAGCTCTAAACATAGAAAACAAGACCGACGAAGACGACTATAGGACACGATATAGCAGGAGGGGGTTAGGTTTATTAACAAATAGCCTTGCGTTAGTGATTCATTTGTCATATATTGAAACAACCGGGAATTCACAACATAGAATAGTGCAGCTAAATCAGAATCACTTTTAATTCTTATATATTGTGAAATAAATCACATATCCGGGAGGAAGATCAAATGAAGCGATTACTAATTATCCTTGGGCTGACTATCGTTACTGTAGCGGTAGTTTGGGCTGCGGCACCAACTACGCTGGAAGATTTTCATTTGGCGGGAACACAGCCGAATCAGGTTACTCTCGAAGGACCCAATAGATGTCATAACTGTCACGGGGGATATGATCCTGCGGTGGAACCATCAACCGGCTGGAAAGGCACCATGATGGCACAGGCGATGCGAGATCCGTTGTTCCGTGCTTTCGTTGTAATAGCAAATCAGGATGCACCCGAGAGTGGTGATCTTTGTATTAGATGTCACACCCCGGAAGGATGGCTGGAAGGTCGTTCGACCCCAACCGACGGTTCCTCGCTCACAACTCGTGACTATGAAGGAATCACTTGCGATTTCTGCCACAAGTTAGTTAAGCCGGCAGCCGTTGGAGACAATCCGTATCCTGGCGATGCCGACTATCTGGCTGGCGCATATGATGCCGATCAAAAAGACCTGGCCAGTCTTGCAGACATTCCGCCGCAGTCAGGCAATGGCATGTATATTGTAAGTGCCGATAAGGCAAAACGTGGCCCATTCGTTGATGCTACAGCTCGACATCAGATGTTCTATTCTCCTTTCCATCAGGAAGCAGCTCTTTGCGGCACCTGTCATGATGTAAGCAATCCTGTTTTTAGTCGTCAACCTGATAACACATATCTGCCCAACGATTTCGATCTTAGGACCGACAGTTATAACACTTATGATATGTACCCGGTCGAAAGAACCTACAGCGAATGGTTGATGAGTGATTACAATTCTGAGTCGGGAGTATATGCCCCGCAGTTTGGTGGCAATAAGGCTAACGTCTCGACCTGTCAGGATTGCCATATGCGTGATGTGACCGGTGTTGGCTGCAATAAGAAAGGTACTGCTATCCGTGACGATCTACCTTTGCACGATCTTACCGGTGGGAATACCTTTGTCCCAGGTTTAATAGCACAACTATTTCCTGACGATGTTGACGTTGATGCTCTTCAAGCAGGTGTCGTTCGGGCTACTGCGATGTTACAAAAAGCTGCAACAATGGAAGTCTCATATACCGAAACGGGTAGTGAAGTTCTTCTTGATGTTAAGATAACGAACGAGACAGGCCACAAGCTTCCTTCCGGTTATCCAGAGGGAAGACGAATTTGGCTTAACGTACAAGCATACGATTTGTCTAATAATCTCATTTATGAGAGTGGTGCATACGATGGTGCAACGGGTGTCTTAACGCATGATGCCGATGCCAAGATATACGAGATCAAACCAGGTATAGATACTGTACTTGGTAACATCCTTGGTATGACAGCAGAACCGACCTTCCACTTTGTATTAAATAATACGGTATATAAAGATAACCGAATTCCCGCTCGTGGATTCACCAACGCCAATTATGTGACTATACAATCACCAGTAGTAGCATATTCTTACGCTGACGGTCAGTACTGGGATAACACTCAGTATAGTCTGCCTGTAAATACTTATCGTATTGAGGTAACTCTCAAATATCAGACAACCAGCAAAGAATTGATCGAGTTCCTGCGTGACGAAAATTACACTGACGATGCGGGCCAGATTATGTACGACCTGTGGAATACGAACGGTAAGTCAGCACCGGTCGCGATGAATAGCGAGTCAATATATATTGGTACTCCTCCAACATTCAATTCGCATGTTGCTTATCTTTATGTCAGTCGCACTTTAAGTGGCAAACGTACCATTGGTACCGCATCGGTAACTGTCACTGACCAGAATGGCTCACCTATTGAGGGAGCAACGGTTACAGCTGATTATACAGGTCCAACATCTGGAACAGTTTCTGGAACTACCGATGCAACTGGTCAGGTAGTGCTAACTACGAGGGCAGACCGCAAAGGAGCAACCGATTGGTGCTTTACAATTACAGATGTCGTCGCGGATGGTTTCATTTATGATCCTACGGCCAATGTGCTAACTTCGGTCTGTGAAACAAGAGCAGCGGTCAAAGAAAATGAATTGTCGGTGCCAACTGATTTTGCACTTGAGCAAAATTATCCTAACCCGTTCAATCCAACTACAGATATAAGCTTCAGCTTATCGACTGCGACAGATGTTACGTTGGCTATCTACAACGTGAACGGTCAAATAGTTGAAATAGTGCACGAAGGTTATCTCGCAGCAGGTAAACATTCATTCAGGTGGAATGCTGAAAATCTGGCGAGTGGAGTATATTTGTATCGCTTGACGGCTGGCCAATTCGTTGATACAAAGAAAATGACACTATTGAAATAAGTCGATTGATCACCGAATATAAAAGGCAGATCAAGATGGTCTGCCTTTTTATGTTTGGAATAAAAATGGAATATGCATTACTTTTGAACAAAGAGAAGCTTGTAGAAAAATTGAGATAGTAAAACAGGATTATTAGTTCTCAACAGAAAAGTTTATTATTAGATATATTATATGAATTTATCCACTAATAAAGAATTGTTTTAAATGTACAACAATACAAAAATTATCGATGTCGATACCGGTGAACTTAAAGTTTCAGCTGAACCTGTTATTTTGCAATCTGTAGCGCTGGGGTCTTGTATCGCATTGACAGTTCATGAGCAGAATTTGAAAATAGGTGGCTTAGCTCATATAATGCTCCCCGGTAAATCACCTTCCTCTAATGAGAGCACTAAATATGCCGAAGATGCTATTACAGCTTTGATCGACTCAGTCGAACAGCTTGGTGCAGAGGCTAAAAATCTAACCGTTGGAATTGTTGGAGGAGCAAATATACTCAGGGAAGGAGATATTCCAGAGAAAGTGATTCAATCTGTTAAGGATAATTTACGCAAATCAAATCTTAATTTGAACTACCAGAGGGTTGGAGGATTTGAGAGACGTAGTGTTTTCTTAGAGACAAGTTCAGGTCGCATATTTTACACCGAGGGTGATAATACAACCAAAGTACTTTTGAATAAATTTGAGTAATTGCACTATGTCGTGAGAATAATTATGAAAGAGACAAATTCAAGAGAAAATAATTCCCCTACCTCCCTGCCTCGAGGACCACGCCTAATGTATTTACAGGTAGGGTCAATTGGATTGATTATTGTGTT
>JAUVAR010000254.1 GCA_030591625.1 Candidatus Zixiibacteriota bacterium | reverse complement strand
GCTGATTCATCACCAGCAATTTCCTTGAGAATAACATTGTTGGAACGCCCATGAGCGAGGATATCAAGAAAGTTGAAAACGAGTGTGACCATCTGTGAGTCAAAAAGATCAGAGACACGACGCGCCAACTCTTCCCCTTCGGTATTGTTGAATATCTTGTGGTAACGTGGCTGCTTCTGAAGTTTGACACCATTACGTTTCAGATTATCCTCAAGTAGTCGGTCTTCAATTTTGTTGAGCGACCCTTCGTCATTGTTCCCATAATTTTCGGGGTATGTACTATGAATGTCATCGGGAAACATACCCGCAAAAAGAGCATTGCGTGCAAACGGTGTCGCAGTTGGCAACATACTGAAATAATAATCTCGTTCAATGTTGAAATAGTCGGCCAGAAGTGGTTCCACAAGCATCCATTGGTCGAGCCTGAGACAATCAACCACAACATAGAGGACTTTCTTATTTTCCTTTAGGGGTGGGATGACATACTTTGATGTAATGTCAGGAGAAAGAAGTGGACGATCTTCTGATGTAAGCCAGTTTTTATAATTCGAAAGAATATATTTCGTAAATTCGTTGTTCCACTCTTTGTGCGTGCCGGCATGTGTCTCTTTCAACCCTTTATCGGTACTGACATCAAGTTCTAAATTCCATGAAGCAATAATACGAGCCGCTTCATACCAATCTTTTGGCTCAATAACACCGTACAACTGTTGATTGAATTTGTTAATCTCCTGGATGTACCGTCTCATCCCGGAGGATTCGATAATTTTTTTAGATTCAAGCAACCTCTTGATGACCAAAAGTATCTGCGAGGGTACGACCGGTTTTACGAGGTAGTCGTCGATCTTTTGACCGATAGCATCTTCCATGAGGCTTTCTTCCTCGGATTTTGTAACCATGACAACCGGAAGATAAGGTCTGATTTCTTTGATCTCTTCCAAAGTAGTAAGGCCATCCTTACCGGGCATCATTTCGTCCAGAAGGACCAGATCAAAATATTCTTTTTTTACGTGTGCGATACCATCATCACCCGACACAGCAGGGACAACTTCAAACCCTTTCCCTTCCAAAAAGATAATATGAGGTTTGAGTGAATCAATTTCATCATCGACCCACAGAATTCTTCTTTTCTCAACTGCTTTGCTAACGGCCATACTATTCAATTTCTCCAAGTGGAAGTGCAATTTCAAATATCGTTTCACCCGGACGTGAACGCTTAAGTTCTATACGTCCGCCATGATATTCTTCGATTATACGTTTAACTAAAGTCAAACCCATACCCCAACCTCTCTTTTTTGTTGTAAAGCCGGGCCTGAATATACGTCTCGCCGCAGCAACAGGAATCCCTTTACCATTATCGCTAAGTTCGATAGAGGCGAAACGACCATCCTCTATTACAGTAGTAGTGATATTTATTATTCCGGTTTTTGAATCTACTGACTGAAGCGCATTTTTAATAAGATTTTCAAAAGCCCAGCCAAAGAGTTCGGGGTTTGCTTTTATTGGGGGTATAGTTCCGGGATTGAAATCGATCTTGATTCCCTTCCCTTGAAACGGGAGTCTGCGACGAAAATAAACGACCGCATCCTGGATAAGAACATTCAGATCATTCTCTTTTAATTCTGGTTGAGAACCTATCTGTCCGAATCTGTTTGCTACCTGCTCAAGACGAGTAACGTCAACACTCATATTTTCAGCAGTTTGATCGATTAGCTTCTCTGATTCCCCGTGCGATAAATTACCCCGATGTCCCGGTCCGATAACTTCAAGCCATCCCATCAAAGATGAAATCGGGGTTCCCAGTTGGTGGGCTGTTTCTTTGGCCATCCCGACCCATATAAGTCGTTCTTCGGATCGTTTTATATTCTGGAATCCAACAATTCCAACGATAAAAAATGCGACGACGATTCCAATTTCGATAAACGGCATCAACTGTAATTTGTAGATAACATTCGAGTCACCGTAGTAAAAATAGTTTACCATTTCATCAGCAACATAAAGAGGAAATTCACCGTTGGTTTCCTTCATTTTTGAAACAACCGACTGTATCTGCTTGATCGTTTCGGGAGTTGTGTCATCCGGCTCAATACCGGGGATATTACGCCATGCGATAGGTTGTCGGTCGGACCCACAAACAACAATTGGAAAAGTTGCTTTAAGAATTATCTCATCAAATATAACCTGAAGTTCACTACCGGCAGTTTCTGAGTTAGCTACATGCTGCCAAAGTTTGACATAGAGCTCAACCTGCGAGCGGGTATCTTTTTTTAAAACATCGATAACCGAGAAGGTGTACCAGATAAAAACTACCGAGATAACAGCCACACCCAAAAGAAGAAAACTCTTAAGCAGGGTTGAACGTCCGAAGTAAAGTCCGGACATACCTTTTTTTCCTGACGAGCCTGACGTCATTAGCCGATCCGTACCGTTCCATGCATATAAGGTTGCAGAACATCTGGTATTGTAATTGTACCATCCTCGTTTTGATAATTCTCGAGGATAGCTGGAATTAGTCTGGCCAACGCAACACCCGAACCATTAAGAGTGTGCGGATAAGTTACCTTGCGATCTTCATTACGGTAACGACACTGCATGCGACGAGTCTGAAAATCTTCAAAATTCGATATACTTGAAATTTCGAGATACCGTTCGATTCCCGAAGACCAAAGTTCGATATCATAACATTTGGCAGCAGCAAACGAAAGATCACCGGTTGCAAGAGTCGAAACCCTATAAGGGATTTTCAAACCCTGCAAAACTTTTTCTGCCTGCGCAGTTAGAGTTTCCAGATGATCGTATGATTCATCCGGCTTTACGATCATAACCATTTCAACTTTGTCAAACTGATGGACACGAATCATCCCTCGAGTATCTTTTCCGGCAGCTCCTGCTTCACGACGGAAACAAGGCGTGTGAGCAACCATTTTGACCGGAAGTTTGTCGTGATCGATAATCTCTTTTTTATACAAATTAGTAACCGGCACTTCAGCGGTTGGAATTAAGAACATCCCACCATCGTCGGTTTGGTACATGTCGTCGGCAAGTTTTGGAAGCTGACCGGTGCCGTACATTGTATCGGCTGTTACGATATGCGGGACCGAAACTTCCAGAAAACCGTCAGCTGAGTGCAAATCGAGCATGTACGCAATCAATGCTCGTTGCAATTTTGCTCCGGCACCCTTGAGGACATAAAATCCTGAGCCAGAAATTTTTGCTCCACCGGCAAGATCCAGGATATCCAACTTTTCACCAATCTCCCAATGCGGGAGAACTTTGAATTTTGGCTTTACGATTTCACCCCATTCACGAATAATTACATTCGCGCTTTCATCGGCCCCAACCGGAACTGATTCATGCGGCATGTTTGGAATCCAGGCCATTAACTCGTTGAGCTCTTGATCGACCTGACGCTGGGATTCATCAAGGGCAGAAATTTTGTCACCAACAGCTCGCATAGCAGCAATTGCATCGTCGGCATTTTCACCAGCTTTTTTCTTTTTAGCAATTTCGCCGGATGCAGTGTTTCGCTCACCTTTGAGCGCTTCGACTTGATGGATTATCTCACGTCGTTTTTCATCTAACGCGAGCACTTTGTCGATGTCGCATTTATCATTTTTATTGAGGGCACCAGTCTTAACGAGGTCTGGATTTTCGCGTATTGTCTTAATATCAAGCATTTCTGTTTCCCAAGAGCTTCCTAAGTTCTGACCTTTAGTCGATAGTGGGTACCAAGTTACGTAATAGCTGAGCAAATTGCCAGTCAAACAAGCAGGGCTGGCTCAGTTGGCAGCAATATCATCATTATTAATACAATAATAGGGCAATAAGATCGAATATTAGATATAAACTGACTAAGATAATTCTTGCCTTTTCCGAGAAAAAGGGTAGATTGGTGGTCTTATTTCTTTTAGGAGCAGATAGAAAATGGCAAAAATATGTGATATTTGCGGCAAGAAGCCGATCTTTGGAAACAACGTTTCTCACGCCCACAACACAACTCGCAGGCGTTGGAATCCTAATCTTCAGCGTGGACGCGCTTTGGTAGATGGTCGCCCGAAACGGCTCCAGGTTTGTACTTCCTGTCTAAAAGCAGGCAAGGTGATTAAGAACACCTCACGCCAGGCAGACAAAAAGGTTGCAGCCCAATAAGTT
>JAUVAR010000222.1 GCA_030591625.1 Candidatus Zixiibacteriota bacterium | reverse complement strand
CCCAAATCAATACTCCAGACCCATTAATTACTTCAGTCGTGAATGGAGCGGGACCATTGGTTGATGACAGAAAAACAGTCTCGATTTGAGGGATGTATTCCATATTACAACTTCCATCAAAGAATATCGTATCCGGCGAAATGTTTGCAACGGGATTATTTCCCAATGGTACAATTGTTATACAAACAACTAATTCAGCCGGTTCTGCCACTCCCTCGACATGAAACAGTACCGTGCTATAATATACACCAACCGTGTAATTGGCATTAAAAGCCACCTTTACTGAGTCACCAGTAAGCCCGGACGAATCGACACTTATAATAGGTGGTCCCAAAACCTCGGTTGTAAACGGAGCTGGCCCATTACTTGATGTCACCATTACGGTTTTCTCTGGCCATAACATTGGATATGAATACATAGACATATCTTCCAGAGTAAAGAAAAGCGTGTCCGGTATAACAGCAGCCGTTTCGATATTATCATAAGGAAGAACCGTTGCACACACTACCAGCTCGGCTGGTTCTGGCACTCCCTCGACATCAAAGAGTATAGTATTGTAATACACTCCGGCAGGCAGTTGACCAGAGAGCAGTCTTACTGTTACAGAATCATTGGTAAACCCGGATGAATCAGGCTGTACCATCCAGGGTGAGCCAGTCGTACGAGTTGTGAATGCAGCCGGAGCGTTTGTAGATGTTACCACCACGATCTGTGAATCCCGGAACATCGGAGCGTTAAGAAATTCCCAACCTTCCTGCCATGAGAAGAATAACGTATCCGGTTGAACGGACGCCGTCTCAACACTCCCCCCGCCAGTTATCTCGACACGAACCGTCAACTCCGCAGGCTCTGGCACACCTTCGACATGAAAGAGCACTGTACTATAGTACACTCCCACAGGGTACAAAGGAAACATTTCTACAGTAACAGAGTCATTAGTAAATCCTGATGAAGGCACCTTGACCATATTGGGAGGGCCGATAACTTCTGTAGTAAACGGCGCAGGACCGTTACTCGATGTTACCATCACATTTTCCGTTGGCCATGACGCCGGATAATCTGTCATGAACAGCCCTTCAAGCCAGAAGATCGAAATCGTATCAGGATAAACAGCCGCTGTCTCTTCATTACTTGACGCAGTAACAGTGACACAAACTGTCAGCACCGCCGGTTCAGTTACACCTTCAGCATAAAACTCTACCGATGCGTAATAAACTCCCTCCGGCAACATGCCTGGACTAAATGAAATTGTCCGACTGTTTTCAATAAATTCAAGACTGTCTATCCAAATACCAATTCCTTCAGGATCAATTATGTTGGGCCAGAATACAGTTGGCTCATTAGTCGATCTCAAAGACACATTCTGCGATATTGGCGCAAAATAGAGACAGCCCTCGCATACTTCGAAAAATATTGTATCTGGTTCCACCCAGGCCGAATCAGTTGAAATAATCGTGCTAATTGATGAATTAACATCAATAATTCCGTTCCCAATCATTCCTGCATAATTCGGATTTTGAGCATCAATGCGGGAAGCTGTATTTTTTACAGCAGCAATAATTTCTAATCTGGTCGCCTCAGGCTTCAAAGCTTTCAGAAGTGCTGCCTGACCGGCCACAAATGGAGCGGCAAAACTTGTCCCACTCCACCATGCAAAACCATCGGTATGATATAATGAATAAACATCTGTTCCCGGAGCACAAATATCAATATGCGATCCAAAGCTTGAGTAATCTGCCACATCCTGATTTTGATCAAGAGCAGTAACACCTACGGTTGCATCATACGCAGCAGGGTAAACAGGAATTGAACTCGCACCATTTCCTGCCGCCGAAATGATTATTACATTTTGACTGACAGCATATTCAATAGCCGCTTCAACAGCCATGTGCTGATCCATTAGCACAACACTAAGGTTGATTATATCACAGCCATCATCCACCGCTCGCTCTATAGCAAGAGCAAGCGAGAAACCATCTCCCTGACCATGCTCAGACGTAACTCTGTATGCTTTGATTTCCGCATCGGGAGCAACCAGATGAATAACACCAGCTACAAAAGTACCATGCCCCGATGATCGTCCGCCGAGTTCATCATAAGAAAAATCATCATTATCGACATAGTCATATCCCGAGGAGACAACACCGCCAAACTCGATATGATCAAAATCTACCCCACCATCAATAACAGCTACAGTAACCGAACCACCTGTTGATAATTGGTGTGCATCATCTATACCAAGCGACTGTGCGGATGGCTGATCTGAATAACTACCCGTACCCACGTCATCCGAGAATGGATAACTTCCCTGTACAGGATCAAGATCATCTATCAGGAAATTTGGTTGCCCGGATACTTCATCTGCCTGAGAGATAATAGAATCAGCTAAAAAACTTGCTATCCTATCGGCAGACAGCTGATACAAATAGATATCTGAATGAACAAGCTTGGAAACTGCAGTTGCACCAATCTTTTGAGCAAATTCTACTTCCGCATCAAAGTCTGGTTCAAACTGTACAACAACCTGACCTGCTACAGCAATCTTGCGAGCAGGAGTACTATCCTTGGTAATAGTACTTTCCCTTTGTACTGTTGAACCTGCGAATAGTGAAGTTGCTCCAATCGCAAATAAGCATATCACAATTAAAATCAATTCCACTAATCGTCTGGACTCTTTGTTTGTATTCATCATATTCATAACTAACACCTCTCAGGAAATATACATTTCCTCCTGCTCAACCTGCCCCCGCGACAGAAAATGCCGCCCAGTGGTAGGCCGATGGATACTTCTCTCGGACACTAAGGGCCGCCTGCCTAACAGACTGACCAATAGTTGAGTTGTTCAAAAATTTACTATACATTATCTCCATCCAGAGTGAGGTGGATGAATCAGAAACCGCCCAATTGCCTGCTACAATATTCCTTGCTCCCATTTCCAGGAAAGACCTGACTAAACCGGATGACTCTTCACCGGGCAAACTGGTCTGTTGTCCTGTTCGACAAGCGGCAAGAGTGACTAAGTCAACTCGGTTTCGCTTCAAGCGAAAATCTGCCGCAAAGATAGGGCCGTCGTCAAGTAACAAGGCGGACTAAAATGGGTTATCAGCTCGAAGTGATGCATGTCCGGCATAATGCCAAACTCGTGCGACACTACGGTCCGGCCAGTCAGAACGACGGCACGGATTGATCACTTTGGTATGTTCACTCGGAAGTGATGACCTGACAGCTTCAATTTCAGCTTCCAGATGATCAAGTCCTTCTCTCTCTCCGACCATAATTCTGATTTCATTTGATCCGGACAGCTTACGCTCAGCATTGACATGATGTCTAATGCTCGGCGCGAATATAATATCAAAATTTTCGATAAGGGGTTCCTCAGATTTCACCAGCGCCATCCACGGCAAACTTGAGATCTGTCCTTCAGGTAGAATTAACAGATCTTGTTGTTTCGCAGGAATTTCCAACGGTGGAATCAACCAGTGACTTATACGTTCTATCAGAGCAGCTTCATCTTTAATATCCGCCGCTCTATGAATCTTCATAATTGATGGCGCACACTCAACATGAAAACGCCATTGCGCAACCAGCTCTCGTAATTTCTCAACACCGCCTTCATAGCGATAAGATCGACTACTCCCCCCCTCATGAACGAATGCATGAATATCCTGCACCCCAACATGAAATTGAAGAATCGTCTTCCTTTGTGACAGCTTTTTGATTTGTGTTGCTATATTTTTATTCGATTCAAAACCAGTCAGATTATTTCGTTCGAGCTTAGCCATATCATTACGGATTCGTCCCCATAACGTTCGCATCGCCTGGTTGGGACGAACAGCCTCTATGTTACGCTTACCAGTTCGTTTGGAAATCATCCCCGATACAGCAGTAACTTGTGTTGCCAATTCCGACAGACTTTTCTCGGCTCGACTACGAGCCGGGTTGTGCGCTATCGCTCCATCTGCAGGAGACCATAAGCCAGCCGTTTTATATCTTTCCGACCAAACAGCCGCGCACATCGGATCACTACTCGCATGAACTTCAACAAGTTTCTTATGTGGCTCCGAGTTACCTCCAAAGAATGCCGAACGCATTTCCACCGGAGGAAGTTTCGCCCGCACAGCATCCAAAAGTTCAGCCGCCTGTGTCCATTGTTTTACTGCCGAGTCCATCAGGTTGTGAGATGCATCACGATCACCCAGCAGCATCATCTTTGTTGCCTTAAGATGTGGCACAGTAGCTACAGCCCGATTTTTTGATAGTCTGTTTACAGTATTCTTATCATCTAAATTACCCGCAAGAAGCTGCAAATCACAGATACCTTCCCAAAGTGGCAACTGTGCTCGATTGAACTGCTTTCGGACAGCCGTTAATTTTTCTCTTCTATCACCATTCCGACGCTCGCTCAGTACTTTGGAGAACCTGGCAGCTGCCAAAAAACCAAAACTCTTTTCCAACTTGAAACTATCTTCTGCATTCTTTAAATACCGACGAGCTTCAGCCGGACGTCCCATCCCTATCATGGCTTTCCCTCGGAAAAATTCAGCCTTACCCAATTCGTAACGAAGTCCAATCTTGCGTGCACCGCGAGCAGCATCTTCGGCCGCTTTGCGTGCTTCAACAAATATATTGAGCCCCAAATATGACTCTGCCCGATCAAGTTGACACAACACCATTTCACGAGGTTGTTTACCTTTTTGATAAACAGTTTCGCATTCTGTTAGCTCCGACAATGCAACATGAAAATCACCCTGCAACATGTGAAGCCAGGCCATGCCATAAAGACAACCTGCCGCATACAATTCCTGATCAAATTTCTCGAATAATTTTCGACCTTCTG
>JAUVAR010000313.1 GCA_030591625.1 Candidatus Zixiibacteriota bacterium | reverse complement strand
TCTGGTTCCTTGGTGTCCATCGAATGAACTTCACCGTCATATAGTGTGAACTGCATGTTTCGACCATTATCAATCGTTTTGAGATATCCCGAATCTGCAACGATAATACGAGGTTTCGTGGCTACCTTAGTATCGGTGATCCGCACTCCTTCAATCTTCGAAGTTGAATGATCAACTTTGTCGATAAGAATCAGATAGCCGGGTACATCGGAGATAAATATCCCCGAACGAAAAACAAGCGTTGGTCGCATCTGTGAAATGTCACCCGTTAAGTCTCGTGCTTTTTTATTAAGATCGGGCAGAACTTTGTCGTTGAATTCGATCATCAGATAGGTAATCCCCGATCCGGCAATCAAGAGAGGCAGGAGAATATTAATCAAACTGATACCGGAAGCTTTAATTGCAGTAATTTCAAAATCTGAACTAAGCCGTCCAAAAGCCATCAGGGTGGCAACAAGAACTGACATCGGCACCGAAAGGGCGAGCATCCAGGCAAGATTGAGACCAAGCAACTCAAGCACAATGAACAAATCAAGGTCCTTGTCAATTACCCTGTCTATGATTTTAGGCACATAGTCAATTATCAGTAGAAAGGTGATAATCAAGAATGCGAACAGAAAGGGAGCCAGATGCTCTTTTAAAATGTACCACTGGAGTTTTTTCATAAGTCAGACCAATATATTTGTTATACTCGGCCTTACCAACAAAATATTCAACCGATTCGCTTGTCAGAGGCAACCCCAATTGATTATCATATAGCTATGTCTATAAAGCCAGTCAAAGAATTTGTAAAAGATGACCGGATTGAAGGCTTCTTTGCCGTCCGCCGGTGCGATATTCGCGAATATACCAAAGGGCAGTATGTCTCAATGGAATTGGGTGACTATTCCGGTCGGGTACAGGCGGTCATGTGGGAGCCGGATCAGTATGCTCTGACCGATTTGGAACCGGGCCTTGTGGTCAAAGTCCGGGGAGTAGTTGGCGAGTACAATAATCGTCTTCAATTGACAGTGGCGCGACTCCGGCAGGCACTCGACGAAGAGTATAGCCAGGAAGATATAATGCCGCATTCGCCCCAGTCATACGATGAACGTAAAGGCCGGATTATTGCGCTGACAGACAAAATCGAAAATCAGTATGTCCGTTCACTCGTCGATTCATTCTGGGCCGATGAGGACTTTACTGATCGCTATCTCAAAACAGCCGCAGGCAAACTCTGGCATCATGCTTATATTGGCGGTCTTTCCGAACATTCTGCCAATGTTACAGAGTTGGCTTTGAGAGTTGCAGTCGGATATCCGTATCTTGATCTTGACCTGCTCATCTTTGGCGGACTTTTTCATGATGCGGGCAAAATCGAAACGTATTCCCACGAAACAGTTATTGACTACACCGACGAAGGCCGACTGGTGGGGCATATCTGTTTGGTCGATCACTGGATTTGTTCCCACGCAGCCCAAATTGAATCATTCCCCGACAAGCTACTTATGAAACTGAGGCATATGGTTCTCTCGCATCAGGGAGAGCTAAAATTTGCAACTCCCGTTGTGCCACAAATGCCCGAGGCGTTTGTGCTTTATTATTGTGATGAACTCGATAGCAAGATGGGAGCGATTGACCGTATCCGCGGGAAACAGGATGGTGTTGGATGGTCCCCATTTGTGAAAATGCTCGACAGATTCTTATATTTCGGTGACAAAGCCCAGGAGCCGGACGATTGAACAATTCTGGAATGCTTCTTTCGCTACAAAATCTGGTTAGAACTGTGAATGGCAGTCATGAAGAGAAACGAATCATTGACAACCTTTCGTTTGAATTTGATCGGGGCCAAATCTACACAATTATGGGACCATCGGGAGCGGGCAAGAGCTCGTTGCTGAGACTCATCAACCGTCTCGATGAACCATCTTCCGGTGAAATAATATTTGATCATAAGCATCAGAACGAATACGAACCAACTGAACTTAGACGCAGAATAGGCTTTCTATTTCAGGTGCCACACCTTTTTCCAACAACTGTTTATGATAATATCCTTTTCGCGGGTAATACTATCTCCGAGGATGAAGCATCGGTCCTTCTTGATTGGGTCCATCTCGATAGCTCAAAGTTACATGAACCAGTAATTAATTTTTCTGTCGGAGAACAACAACGGGTAGCCATTGCCCGCCTACTCGCGCATAAACCAGAAATAATTCTGCTCGATGAACCAACGGCAGCTCTCGATCCGGCTCGCACAGGAGCTATTGAACAATTAATTGTCGAACTATCCAAAGAGTTGAATCTTACTGTATTGATGGTAACCCATAGTCCCAATCAGGCAAAGCGAATGAATGGTAATTCGATTATTATGGTTGATGGACGTATTGTTGAGTCAGGTAATTCGAACGAACTAATCGCCAATCCGCAAAGTGAGGGTGGACGAAAATTCATAGCGGGAGAGATGCAATGACCGAGATAGGTTACACGCAAGTTCTTATAGCTCTGTCATTGGTTGCAGTTGCAATAATAGTCGCAAAATTCTGGCGTCTGCCGGTCAAGAAAGATATGGCGATCGGATCGGTTCGTGCCTTTGTTCAACTTGTTGCACTTGGCTATGCCCTTGAATATATTTTTGCACTCGATTCTGTTCCTGCCCTTTTTGGAGTGTTATTGATTATGGCTCTTATCGGCGGACATACTGCCGCCGGACATGTGAAGGATATCAAAGGATCATTTTGGATTACGTTTATTGCAATTGCCTCAGGTTCTATTTTGACAATCGGGTCGATGCTCGCTCTTGACATAATCACCCTTGAAGCAAAATTTGTGATTCCGCTTGGTGGTATGATTATAGGTAATTCGATGAACGCCGCCTCTTTGACTGCATCCCGAGTTAATTCAGATATCAGAAACCAGAAAGCTAAGATTGAATCGGCACTTGCACTTGGCAAAACATGGCGTCAGGCGACAATGACAATGCAGAAAGAAGCAGCTGTTGCCGGTATGATTTCGATATTGAATTTCCTTAAAACAGCCGGCTTGGTTGCTCTTCCGGGTGCAATGACCGGAATGATTTTGGCCGGTATCAGCCCGTTAAAAGCTGTCCTGCTCCAGATTCTGGTTGGATATATGCTTCTTTGCGCAGTGACTGTTACTTCGGTTATAGCTCTTGAGTTGACAATCCGGCGTTTCTTTAGCCCCCACCATCAGCTGATAACACCTGAGAGTTGATCGAGCCAAATTTGAATAGTCTTGGTTGGGGTATAATACCTCTTGCTTACAATTTGGTCTTGCCTTTTGCTCGATTTGGGCTATTATATGATTCCTATCGGCTGATTATTAGC
>JAUVAR010000263.1 GCA_030591625.1 Candidatus Zixiibacteriota bacterium | reverse complement strand
GCACCAACCCACCAGAGATAGGCTATCAAAGAATAACGGTGAAGTCCGGTACTAACTTTTGCATCTCCGTGCTGAAGACGGTGACGCCAGGCTAACGCAGTTTCAATGATCATAGCGGTCAAAGATGAGTAGCCGAGAATCCCATGAGGGGAGAAGGGGGAGCTGGTAGAACCAATAATCATGCAGGCAGTGGCAATGATATCAAGGATCACCCCCACTGTTAGAAAGGAAATAACTTTTTTGGAAACAATGTGACTGCGTTGTTCGGAGATAACTCCAACGCTATAACAAATGAGAGCGACATTTACGATGCCTACTCCAGCCATTAGAATCGGTTTCAAATTATAGCTCCTTCCGGATGTCCTGTTCGTGATTTTTCATAATTGAAGGCCAAATAGTACAAATAGAGTCGTGAAAGCAAGGAAAACCTTTTCTATTACAGGCTAATTGTATATCTGCTAATCGAAAAGATTGACGAAACCGCAATTCGTATTATATTGTATTGTCAAACCGAAACAATACTTCCTTTACTTCCCCAAAGGGGAGGAGCAATAAAAATGTCCTATCGCTTGAAAACCTTGTCAGTCCTCTCGTTCTGTTTTCTTTCTGCTTCAGTCGCATTTGGTCAATCAAAACAACCGATCGTATATGATATCCCTGCTCATAAAATAGTTGAAGAACTCGGGTTTATGCGTGGTCTTCCAATGACCAGTCAAGACTCTCTCGAAGCTGCATCTTATTCCTTTGATGGTGACACGCTCGCGCTACTTGCTATTCTCGTCGATTGGGAAGACAGGCCGGGCACATTCTCTCGCGAAACATTTGACTCGATGATGTTCTCGCAGGGTGAATATGCTCCTGGATCGCTCTTTGACTATTACTGGGAGAATTCATATGGCCAGCTGACAATTGTTGGTGATGTTATTGAATGGCAGACGGATGTTTCTTTTTCAGGCTTTTCGTTTTGGGATTTTGAAGCTTTGCTGCCAGGTCTTGATGCCACGATAGATTTCTCAAAGTATGATTACAACAACGATGGTGATGTTGACGCGGTCGTTTTCATCCGTTCAGGTACTGGTGAAGAAGATTCCGGCGATCCGAACGATGTCTGGTCGGCGGCCATGAACTACGGTTCGGGGAACGGACCCGGACCATTCGACGGCAAATACGTGCCACGCTATAATACTGCTCCCGAATTGAGACCGCTTCGTGATTCACTTGATCCGACCCAGTTTGCAGGAGTTTCTGTGCTCAACAGTATTCGTGTTTTTGCGCACGAACTCGGACACAATGTTGGTCTTCCTGATTTGTACGATTACGATGCTAAACTCGATCATTCAACTTACGATACACCCAACGATGCCAACGATCATCCGATGTATGACTGGGGCATTATGGGCTACTACGGTTATGGTCATTTCTCAATCGGGTGTGAGGTTGCATCCCATTTTAGTGGATGGAGCAAAAATAAACTTGGCTGGATTGAGCCAACTATTTTAGATCAAGCTACTTCAGAGATAGTTATCACGAATGTTTCGACAACTCCGATATCATCACTCTATCTCGTTCCTATAGACATTGCGAATGGTGAATTTTTCCTTCTTGAATATCGCAACCCGACGTCGAGCTCGCAGTTTGACAAAACCGATTCTGATTTCTCAGTCTTTTTCCCCAACGATTTAACTTATGGGTCAGATATTCTCGATCGTGGTTTGATGATAACACACATTCATGATTCCTTAAATGGTTACGGCAACAACGGCACGCCAAGCTATGAGCACTACGGTGTAATTATCGAAGATGCAGGATACAATCCATCCCGAGATTATACCACCAACCCGAACGGCACAGTATCTGATTCAGCGCAGTGGTGGTATCCGTATGAAACTCGCAAAGGTGCTCTCTGGTCGAGTGAAACCGAAGGCCAGGAATATTTTGGTCCAACAACATCGCCCAACACCGATGGTTACTATGGTCCAACCGGTATCGAAATCACAGTCGATTCGATTGTTGGAGAACAATTGTATGCTACGGTTATCAATCCGACCTTCGTTGATAATGATGGTGATGGAATTTTTAACTCTGTAGATAACTGTCTGAACATTGCAAATCCAAATCAGGATGATGCTGACAATGATGGCGTTGGTGACCTTTGTGATAATTGTGTTACTGATGCAAATCCACTTCAGGAAGATACAGATTTTGATGACAAGGGTGACGCATGCGACTGCTGTCTCTTCTTGACAGGTAATGTAAACGGCGATCCTGATGATATAGTTGACATTGGTGACCTGACCAGAAAGATAGACTATTTGTTCATAAGTTTTGAGCCGCCTGTTTGTCTGGAAGAAGCGAACGTTGATGGTGCAGGAGCAGTTGATATTGGTGACTTAACAGCATTGATTGACTATCTGTTTATTTCATTCACACCGCCAGCCCCGTGCCCGTAGTCGCAGGACTGTTATTTTGACATTCGTTGCCGGACAGCTTCGTAGAGAGTAATTCCGGTAGCGACTGAGACATTCAGACTTTCGACTTTTCCGGCCATTGGCAGAGAAACGAGAAAATCACAATTCTCTGTAGTCAGCCGCCTCATTCCTTTTCCTTCGGAACCGATGACAATTGCAAGTGGTCCGGTCAGGTCTGTATCATAAATAGATTTTTCTGCCTGATCGGAAGTTCCGACAAGCCAGATACCAGCACCTTTCAAAAACTCCATCGTTCGAGCAAGATTTGTAACCATTACGACCGGAACAGATTCAGCTGCCCCACAGGCGATCATCCTGACAGTCTCTGTCAGCGCAACAGCCCTATCTTTTGGAACTATGACCGCGTCAACACCGGCACCATCGGCCGATCTCAAGCAGGCACCCAAATTATGAGGGTCTTGAACCTGATCCAAAATCAGAAAAAACAGAGGCTTTGGGGGGTCAATCAATAATTGATCCAGGAACTCTTCGCCCCGGGCTTGCATCTTGTTGCCACTTTCGGCATGTTTATTTATTCTCGGTCGGGACTGGTCGGATCGTTTTCTCATCGCTTTCTCCTTGCACCGAAGGTAGTTACAGGAGAGATCAGATTCAAGTAAAACGATTGCTGTCCGGCCTCTCTTTTGCTTTATTCGGAACTGGTAATTACTGCCCGGTGTATTAGAATTGACCCTTTCAGATTGTGATAAATTATGATTAGACTTAATACAGTAACATCAACTCAAAAATTAGCACTCTTGATGCTTCTTGGCTTTGGTCTGTTTCTCTCCTGTGGAGGTGGTACAACTGAGCCTAAAAAAGACAGCACCCCGCCTACAGTTGTGTCAGTTCTGCCGGTTACCAACGCTACAATGGTTGCATTGAACATCAATATCAGAGCAACATTTTCTGAACCTCTAAGTGCATCAACTGTCAATAGTGCAACGATTACGCTTAACGATACAATCTCCGGGTCGGTTTCTCTCTCGGGTAAAATAGTGATATTCAATCCTGATGCTCTGCTCGATTCTGCAACAATTTATACTGTGCGACTAAGCAATAATATAAGCGATACTGCCGGTAACAGTATGGCTTTAGAATACACCTGGACATTTCGTACAGTGCTTGATTCATCTGTGGCCGATCTGATTCCACCAACCACCGATTTGACCGTTGGCTACTCGGAGCTTATTGCCGGAGATACTGCAACAATCACGGCCGTTGCTTCGGATAATAAAATGCTCGACAGGGTTGAATTCTACGACAACGGAATATTGGTTGTTCAACCTGATTACAACAATCCACCGTTTGAAATTTTTGTCGATCTTTCGTCCGATGAAATTGGAACGGTTCATCGTATTCATACAATTGCGTACGATACAGCCGGGAATATGGGTTCATCTGATACAGTCGCTGTGCATTATCTTTGGAAAGAGATAATCTCTGATCCTGATGAAGGCTGGGTTCGTGATATTCATAAAGT
>JAUVAR010000240.1 GCA_030591625.1 Candidatus Zixiibacteriota bacterium | reverse complement strand
CTGGCCGGTTTAATAGTTGGGGGAAGTGGATATAGACATCAGGCAATGGCAGATATCTTCTCATTTAGAGAAGTATTTATCTCAATATTCTTTGTTTCTGTGGGAATGCTACTCGACTTGACAGCGATTATTCCCAATTTGATTACTATAATTTTCCTACTCATGGCGATAATGATTGGTAAGTTCCTGATCATATTTATCGCCGGTGCATCTTTGCGTCTGCCGGTTCGGGTAAGTGCAATGGCCGGTACAGCCCTCGCACAAGTCGGAGAATTTTCATTCGTTATTCTGGGTGTAGCAGCTTCATATCAATTAATTGAACCAACCCATGCTACAAACCTGATGGCAGCGGCAGTCTTTTCAATGCTCCTTACTCCCTTTGCTCTTTCTCTGGCACCTGCCCTTGCAGCCGGAGTCGGAAAAGTTCGGGTGTTGACTCGGCTGATGGATGTTACCACTGCTCAAGAAGCTTCTGAACAATCGTCAAGCCTGAGGGATCATGTAATAATTGGAGGGTACGGTCTGGCCGGACATGATTTGGCAAGTGCTCTAAAGGACTACGACATCCCTCATCTAATTGTCGATATAAACCCCGAAAATGTTCGCCTCGGTCTCCGTAGGGGAGAGCCGATATTCTACGGAGATATTACCAGTCCCGAAGTTCTCGGTTTTCTTGGCGCCAAACGAGCGAAGACATTTGTTATCGTCGTTAACGATCAAGCAGCGATTGAACAGGCGGTAAGAGCAGCTCGGACCATTAGTCAGGAACTTCATATACTTGTGCGAACAAGATATCTGCAGGATGTCTATCGACTATCCGAGGCGGGAGCTGCGGATGTCGTGGTGTCGGAGGTTGTAACTGCGGCAGAAGTAGTATCAACTATTCTGAAAAGTAATGGTATTGATGTTCCCAGGTCTTAGAAAACTGTAGATATTCGTAGATAACAAGATGAAGTAGCCTATTAGTCGGACTGATATTGTCTTGCTTTTGCGCTATAATAGGTTATATTCTTCGAAGCCACTCAAAAAGTTCAAATACCGCGACTATTACAGAGGAAACTCCACTCTATTATCAATATTGGGTTTGGTTTATAATATCTCTGATAATGCCGATAGTTGATTTGAGTCGCTGACAGGACTAAATCTATAAATATTCGTACATCATGTTGACACCGGGAGGAAACATGCTCCGTCAGATAAAGACAACTATCATCCAGATGATCGTATTACTTTCATTTAGCGCGATAATACTCGCCGACTCACCAAGACAGATCAGCTACCAGGGTGAATTATTTGATGACGCTGGCAAACCTGTGCCCGACGGTCAATATGCTATGCAGTTCCGTCTTTGGTACCGAGACACAGGAAGTGAACCGGTTTGGGATTCCCAAAAAAGGATGATTGCGGTTACAGGCGGTCTTTTCAGTTATAATTTGGGTGATTCAGTCCTCATCAGTCCTTCACTATTTCAGGATTTCACCCACCTCTGGCTCAGCGTGAAAATTGGAGATGACCCCGAACTTACTCCGAGAACAAAACTGACTTCGGTTGGATATTCATTTGAATCTGAGCATTCTTTAATCTCTGATGTTGCACGAAATGTCAACTGGAATAAAATAACAAATATGCCTGCAGGATTTGCCGATGGCGTTGACGATGGAGGTGGAGTAGAACTCGCCTATTCCGATTCGGCTTATGTAAATATTGGGGGTGATGCAATGGCTGGAACCCTGGCTGTGCCTACCTTTGAAATTGGATTCGCTAATAGCTGGTCAGGGCGGTTAAGTTTATATAGCAGTACCGATGCAGAAAAAGTAGTTGAGTCATGGGCGGGTACCTATGGAGGCTCTCTGCGCTTGAAAGGTATGGGTGGCAAAGATTTTTTCAGGCTTGATCCAGATATAAACACTGGCAACGGCGGCTATTTTGCAGTAGCACGAAACTCTAACAACCAATTTGGCTTTACCGTTGATGGCAATTATAATGCGACCCAAGAACCACGCATTTCAATTACTGGATCATCCCAGTCGGTCATAATGGATATGTCAAAAACTGGTGATGCTACTGTTGATCTCCCCGAGGATGCTATAAACTCTATTGAGCTGCTAAACGAACCGGGTGTAGCATCAAGGTACAACGGATCAACGTTCGTGTTTATCGAGGGGGAAACGTGGATGCAGGATATAGAAACTATCGATATTACAACCCCTGCAGACGGATACATTGTTATCGATGCGATCTTGAGCGTCAGGGCGAACGGCATGAGCGGTCTAAACCTCAATCAAACACAAATTGATGAGTTTGGTGGCGGTTTACCCATTACAGGCGCTGTTGTGGAGTGGGGTGTTGGTGGCACGTATGGCCACGTTGACCATACGATTACTCACAAGAAAGTCGTCTATAAAGATGCAGGGACATACACTTTTAGAGTGGAAGGAAGACCTCATCCATCTAACACAGCAGGCGCTTACAGTCGGGTCTGGAGTGCGCGGATAACAGCTACATACTTTCCCACCTCGTATGGGTCTGTCACAGGGATTGTTGCCGATCCAGGTGACCATCCCAATGCCGAAGCAATTACTTTAGAAGACAGAGAGGGAAATATCACAACTGCCTACAAAGTCGATCTGAGAGATTTGGAACTGCGTGCTACTCGTGCTCGACTTGAAGCAGAACGCCTCGCACGCGAACTCGCCGAAGCTCAATTGAACATGCAGAACGAAACTGCCGATAGAGAATAAGTTTTTATAACCACCCAATGCGATGCTAAAAAAAAGGAACCGCCTAAACGGTTCCTTCATAGCAGTATCTCTTTCGACTAATAATCTAATTCATCAACCTGAAACCAAACAAGAACATCGTTTTATGTTCCGTCTGCATTCCTTCCTGCTCCTGCGAAACAGGGAATCTGACCAGACCCTCAAAAATTAGCGAACCATAGGTCAGCTTGAGTCCCGGTGCCAAAGTCGTAACTGACTCACCAGTGTCCATCACATCAACATCGTTGATAATATCAGGAGTTGTCTTTTTATATGATGCCTCAAGAACCGGTGCAATTGCCAACATCGCATTCGAACCTAATCCAAACTGACGGGCAAGTGCGATATCAATACCGTACTCATCACCAGGATTAATCTCATTGTCGTTTGCAAGAGCTGTTCCGTTATTGATATACGACAAATCAAGGTCCATCGCCCAACTCTTGTGGCGACCTGAGAAGAAAACTCCGCCCCGTAGATCATAACTATCTGAACCGATTCCATCACTTCCTGTCGGGAGTTCAAGAGCCAAAGTAGGAGCAATACCTAAAGTATAACCAGGCTTATTGATTCGAACCATCCGGTATTTTGCCAATAGGAGTAGATCGCCAAATCCTGAGCTACTAGTCTTACCATTCATCATTGGCATGCTGCTACCAGACATTGTCATATCACTCCACACATGTGCCATACGAGCCATCACAGTCAAATCTGAGCGAACACCATAAGCTACCATAACCGGCAATATCCGCATCTCCATCTTCATCGTGCCACCGCCCATCATGCTCTCACTGTATCTTTCCAAAATCCGCATCTGAGAACGTACCATTATTCGGTTCACCGCAGGAGTTAATCCTGCATCAATACTTATTCCGCCAGCATTTGCGATAGTCGGCGCAAACAAAGCAGTCATAATCAGGGCAACAAGAGCTAAGCTAATCATGCGTCTTTTGTTCTTATATGCTTTCATTTACTTCAACCTCTTTCCCGGAGTAAAGTTGGCTTTCTTGATCGCTTCGAAGATTATCTCATCAGTAACATTAGATCCATCAGCGATAAGAACCTGAAGCGTTCCTTTCTCCCAGTTGGCTTTGGATGCTAAAACACCCTCAACCTTGCCAATCAGATTCTCAACACCGCCATGACATCCGGGGCAATCCATTCCAAAGATTTCATAAACTCTGATTTCACTATCTGGTGTGACCAGCTCATCAAAACTCTGTCGGCCCGAACCACATCCTGCAATCATACCGATCAGCAGGCCGATTAAAATTGTTGTAGAGAAAAGTCTTTTATTTTTCATCATTATTTATCCTAATAAATATTCATTTAGATTGATGACATAATCAATCGTACATCTATTTTAAAATCAAATTATTGGTGGGGAGAGTAGCGCTCAACAGCGCAAAACAGAGATCGCTAGAATCTTAGGAATAGCACTTCGAAAGCAGGTCTCATCTATTTTAGATTCTCTTTGAGAAATGCAAAGATCAGTCTGTTCATCTCCAGTCGATACAATGCCTGTATGACGATTGACCGAACCGCTAAACTCATCAATAGTGCGGGTCGTACGGAATCTATATTTGACAGGGAAGAGTCCAAATCCAACATTGAGACAGTTAGGACAATTCGCAAAGTCGCTGCCCTTTAACGATTCATCACTATTCTTGTTATCTACGT
>JAUVAR010000302.1 GCA_030591625.1 Candidatus Zixiibacteriota bacterium | reverse complement strand
ATCGACAACTATTTTTGGCATTTAGTAATCCTTACTCAGTCTTTCTACTTTGGTGTTGTTTCTGTCGTTCCCACGGTTTCAAAAGGGATCGGTCTAACAAGAGTACCGGTACATCGATATACACAGGATCGAGCTTCAATGCAACCTCTATAAGAGCAGAAAGGAATTTAAGGGGGAGAGAAGATGCTTTTGAAAGTTCATGTGCTTTTTTCAGGCCGGTAATTATAGTTTCTGTCGTTGTAAATTCCATCAGGTGTGTGTTGGTAATTATGCCGGTGAACTTTAGGTTTGAGGCAGTTTCAATTTCACTCATAACCTGCAACGCAGCTTCAGTTGTTGCAGTAAATGGACGATTGCTGTTCAAAACAAAAAGAAGGTCGTAAGTGACTTCATCGAATGCATCTCTTAGCGAACTCAGCACACGAGCACCCAAATCATCACCACCAACATCGAGTATTAAATATCCGGGTGAACTTTGAATTCCAGCTTTTACTTGGGGGACAATGATCGGAAGGTCGGCATCACGAAAATCGCCAGATGGTAAAAGCGACTTTATGCCAAGTTTTTCTAATTCGTCGGCTGCTTCCCGAGAACGAAAGTAGGGATTGATTATATCAAGATCAGCAATTGCAACCGGTTTTGATTTCTTCTCGGCCAGGAATTTTGCAAGATTAACCGATACCTCAGACTTGCCACTACCAAATCCGCCGACTATTACAATCAGATTGTTATCAAACTCTGGTTGGTTAAATTTAGTGTCTAAGTCATTCATTTGAGCTAACATAACTGTTTACTGTTGTCACGAAACCTTTTTATCCTGTAACTGAATTAACGTTCTCTCAACAGAGACTGAAATCGTATTGTATAACATTTAGAATATCGTTACTGGAGCTCTTCAAGTCAAGCAAGTTGTGAAAAAAATAACGAGATCAGTCAGTTTGACACAAGCGTATGGGCACATTATATTATTAAACCAGTTATACTTAACTTTATTATAACAGTTAATACGAAAACCAGAGAGAAGGAACAGTTATATATTTTGGAAACAGGACAAGCCAAAACTCAGTTTATCAGGCTAATCGCCTTAATAATTATCTCAATTGTAATTGTTTATGGCTGCGGAGAGCAAGAACCAGCTAATCCTAAAGCTACAGGGATTTACTCTGGGTGGAAAATTTATCAGTTAGAGAACTTTACAATATTATATGACTCGGGTCATCCCAACGAAGATAAGTTCCCTGCAACTGCAAGAAACTACTTGAATGTACTTGAACAAGTAACGACTAAACTTGAAATGGGTAAATATACAGACACACTCTTATTAGTATATTACACCGGTTATGGGCAGGGGAAGAGTATGACTGGACATGAATTCCCGTATGCAACAGATACTGCTATTCATTTTTGGATACCGAGTTTTCCCGGCCCTACACTTATGCAGCATTTGTTACCACGATGGGTACCCGGGACTCCAAGACATCAATTTTTGTATCATGGTCTTCAAGCGTTGTTTGATTTCTCGGGACAACCATACCATCTGCTAACAGCTAAAATTGTTAATCGGGGAAGATTTATAAAGCTATCGGATCTTGTGGTTGATACTGTAATCGATGCTAACTTCGAACGATATCAAACTGCCGAAGCGGCATCGTTCTGTGCATTTATTCTTGGAGAAGGCGGGCCGAGTGCACTTAAGAAAATGTATGGATCAAGAAAAGATTTTAGTTCAACAGTGCAGGCGATTTTTGGAGTGTCGGTTGATTCATTAGAAACTTATTGGATGCAATTTATACGCATGAATGTGTCAGCCGATTCATTAGTCGATTCGCTTTGGGATAAGTACGAAATAAAATAGAACAACAAAATTGAAATGTTATAAAAGTTATGACTAAGTGGAAAACAGCAATAAGTAAAACAGCTTCTGATAGTATTCGTATGCGTGGCTATGATATATCAGATATTATGGAAAAGCTCTCTTACGCAGAGGCTGTCTATCTTCTACTAAAGGGTGATCTCCCGGATAAAGCAGAAGCTGAGATTATGAACGCTATTTTGGTTTCATCGATTGATCATGGACCAACTCCGCCTTCTGTTTTAGCTTCAAGAACCGTTGTGTCGGGAGGAAATCCGATTAACGCAGCAATGGCTGCCGGTCTTCTTGTGATTGGTGATGCTCATGGTGGTGCGGTTGAGGAATCGGCTCGTATTATGCAGGAATGGGGGGAGAAAATTGACGATGAAATGTCAAACATTGATAGTGTTACAAATGAACTTATTGTATCACTAACACAAAGCAAAACACGAATGCCCGGCTTTGGTCATCTCCTTCACAAGACAGATCCGCGGACAATCAAGTTGTTTGAAATCGCAGATCGCAACGGACGAAGTGGCAAGCATGTGGCGCTATGTCGTACACTTGAAGAAAAGCTATCTAAAAAGATTGGCAAGAAACTGCCAATTAACATTGATGGTTCGATTGCTGCAGTTATGTCAGACTTGGGGTTTGACTGGAGGCTGGGCAAAGGACTTTTTGCGATTTCTCGTTTACCCGGTTTGCTCGCACATAGTTATGAAGAGTTAATGCGTGAACGCCCTCTTAGAGTTCTTGGCCCTCCTGAGTATGATTATGATGGTCCCGATGACCGAGAGATAGAGTAATAAAAAAAGGCCAGCTTATGAGCCGGCCTTTCTTATAATCATTGCTATTTTAAGTTAGCCAACTTGTTCTGGTTCTCTCTGAGCAGGTTGAGATGGGGGAGGGTATGAAGATTGAATAGATCCACCACCCCAGGCCATCATGCCTGCCGATACAAAATTGATAAACGGCAGAAGCATACAAAATCCAACCCAGCTTGGTTGACCAACTGCTTTGGCTGTCTCAATCCATAGGATTGCAAAACAGACGATATTCACAATTGGAATAAATAGAAAGATCAACCAGTGAAGAGGTTTGTTAGCCATCTGAACAAGCTGAACTGTATTCAGTATTGGAATGAATGCAAACCACGGATTATCGTGATTTAGTTTTTGAGCAACTTTGAATTGCGCAAATGTAAAGTAGCAATAAGCAACAAGTACAATCATCCAGATCATAGCAAACAACTGTTCGCCGCCACTTGATTCGTACATATTTCCCTCCAAAGCAGGAGTATGAGTATAGGTGTAAGTTTCCTTGGTGTTAGCCTGATTAGTTTATTATCGGCATATCTGGTAGTGAGGTTTAGGTTTTTGGCTATGTATGTAAGCCGTTGAGGGACAGGCGAGTATGGCCCGCACTTATCTCTCCTTGTCGCATTTACAGTCAAAAAGTAACATTTTTGATCTTGTAAGATGATTGAAAATCAAGTATTTTCATCGCCATGGATTTAGTAAAAGGAAAAATAGAACAGACATTTGAGCTCTTAAATGCTCTCAATATTGATATCTGGCTGAT
>JAUVAR010000252.1 GCA_030591625.1 Candidatus Zixiibacteriota bacterium | reverse complement strand
ATATGAAAGCAGCCCCGAACAGACTGCCCCAAGAGATAGTAAACCGTGCGCGTTCAGGCGATAAAGAAGCGTTCGCCGATATTGTCCGCGCCATGATGAAGCCGATAATAGCGATGATTACACGTATGACCCAAAACCCAACTATAGCCGTCGATCTTGCCCAGGATACATTTCTGTCTGCATGGCAGAATATCGGAAAGTTTCGGGGTGAATCAAAAGTAGAAAGCTGGCTGTTTTCTATCGCGTCAAACAAAACACTCAATTATCTCGCATCTGGAAATTATCGACTAACTGACCGGGACGAAGATGCTATTTCACGATATGAAAGCACAAGTGATCCCGAAAGAGAACTGCATCAAAACGAACTTAGAAAAAATGTTTATGAATTTATGGGTAGCCTGCCAACTCAGCAACGACTCGTTTTTGAACTGCGGTTTTATGGTGAGTTGAAATTTGAAGAAATTGCAATTCAGACTGGCAACGCCCTTGGTACGGTCAAAACAAACTACCGAGAAGCAGTAAAAAAACTACGAACAGTTGCACTTGAGAAGGGATGGAATCTATGAACTGCAAACAGTATCAAGATGAGTTACTTCTCTCTTTCCCCGACATAATCAGTGATGCTCAGGTTTTGACGCATCTTGAAAGTTGTGAAGACTGCAAAAAATTCTATCAATCTTTAGGATCGCTCAGTTCACAACTGGGAACAGATGATGATTTTGTTCCACAAGATATTGATGTCAAAATGTTTGTCTCGGGAGTTATCAAAGAAATCGATAGCACACCAAAAACAATACTAACCTCAACAACCTGGTTCCGTACGTTGGCTGCCGCTGCCGCAATTGTTATGATGTTTGGTGTTTCATCGGTTTATAAAACATTCATTGAAAATGATAGTGTTACAGACATAACGTATGCAGATGCGATGAACAATTATATAATTGCATACAATTCTGATTATGCTGATGTAACAGATGAAGATGAAGATCAGCTTGATGATGAACTAGCCGGAATTCTATTAGATGACTTCTCCGAACTGAGAGGTTTTGAAGCGGGCGAACTTCTATTAGACGGTATCGACGAACAAGAGTTGAAATACTTAGAAGAGAATTTTGATGTGATGGAGTTACTATAATGAAAAAAGCTAAACTAACTATGATTCTGGCTCTGGCGTTTACATGTTGTTCTTTAATAGCTGTTCAAGCTAACGCACAACAAGCGAATAGCGAGCTTGCAGATACTCAATCAGAATCTGTAACGGAATTTTTATTCTGCCAGCCTGATAACAATTTGATGATGGCTCAAACTGATAAAAATTCTCACTATCGCCAGGACAGGCGAATGGGACAACGTAAGGGTCCTGGTCCCGGACATCGAGGCGACCAACAAAAACGACGCAAACATCTCGAACAACTTCGTATGCTCAAAATGCTTGAACTACTTGACCTGAGTGAAGAACAAGAGACTCCGTTTCTTACTGCATTTCGGTCTGTCAGACGTGACATCATGAAAATGAGTCGAGAAAAAGAAGGTGTGCTCACAGAACTGCAGGAACAACTTGGATCAGAAAACCAAAATGATAAAAAGCTGACTCAACTGTCTGAAGACATCTTGTCGTTTGCTGGTAAGAAACACGCGATGAACGAAAATTTTCTGGCAGAAGCTAAACTAATCTTGAATCCAAACCAGTTTGGCAAATTTGTTCTGTTCCAGGAACGATTTGAATATGAACTACTCGAAAGAATGAAAGCGTTTCGTTCTCAACAGATGCAGGGTACGCCTGCAAATTCCGATGGACGATAGAAAAATAACAATTAGATAACTTAATCATCAAGGAGATGACAAAATGAAAAAGGCACTAACTTACGGACTTGCAATTATCCTGATGTTTGCATTCGCCGCAATCACACAGGCTCAGGACAAGAATGTCTGGATCGATAAAGATGTCGATTGCACAGCTATGTTTGAATTCAAATCTGATGGCAATCACAGAGCAGGCCAAAATATGAGGGCATTCCATTCCAATGATTGTGATATGGTTGGAATGCGCGGAAAACGTGGGTCGCACGGAAAGCGTGGATCGCAAGGCAGACGCGGTAATCATCGCATGAACCTTCTTGCTCACGCAGAAATGCTTGAGCTGACTGACGATCAAACGAAAAAGATCAAGGATCTGACCATGAATCATAAGCTTGCGATGATTGACCAACAGGCTGAAGTTAAAAAAGCAGGCATCAAACTGAATGCACTCAGGCATGATGAAGATGCTTCAGAGCGGAATGTCTTTTCTGCTATTGACAAAGCTGCATCACTTAAGGCTGACGCACAAAAACAGAGATACTCGCATCGTAAAGCGATGCTGTCTGTATTGACTGCCGAACAAGCAGACAAACTCAAATCTTTTCGCAAACCAGGCAAAAACATGATGTTCTTTGGTGACGGAGCTAAGAATGAACACAAAGTGATTATGAAGAAGAAAAGTCTGCATGGCGGAGGTCATGGAGGTCGCTAGCTTGCCTGAATTAACAAAAATTCATTGTTGGCTGTAGGTAACCAACAATGTTCCTCCTCTCAAAAGCCCGCCTCCTATCGGCGGGCTTTATCTATGCTATTTTAACAATCCCTCCCCTCCCCTATCTGGTTGCTATTTCTTGGTTTATATGCTATTATCCCCTCCGGTAGAAGCTTATGAATAGTAATACAATACGCATACTTATCGCCGACCAGCGCGATCTTTTCAAACAGGGGCTTGCTTCGTTGCTCTCCAAAGTTGATCTGTTTGAAATTGTAGGTCTTGCGTCCGACGGTAAGCAGGTCATAGAATTACTGCCAACACTACGCCCCGATCTCGTTGTGATGGATATCGTCCTGCCAATTTTAGACGGTCTATCGACTGCCAAACGAGTCAAAGAACTTCACCCACATACAGAAATACTCTTCTTATCCGAATCAAAAAATGAAGATCAAATGCGTCAGGCATTTGAAACTGGTGGACGGGCTTATCTGCTCAAAGATTGCGACCTTGAGGAGCTGATTTTTGCAATTAAGAAAGCGGCCCGCGGTGATTTTTATCTCTCTGGTCCGGCCAGTCAGGACCTTGTGGCCGAATATGTCAAACCTCTGCTAAGATCGACTCGTCCGGGTGGCCTGATGACTCAGCGTGAACGTGAATTAGCCCGTCTCTTAGCCGATGGCTACTCCACCAAAGAGGCGGCGGCGGTGCTGAATATATCTCCCAAGACAGCCGAGACACATAGAGCTTCGATTATGAAGAAACTGAACGCCAAAAACGTCACAGATATTGTTAAGTACTGCATTCGCAACCACATAATCGAACCGTAGGGCTGGATAGTACCCCGGTGGGGTATTCTTTCTCTACGTACTTTCCCCCGTTAAAATACACTCTAATCCTTATTGTCAGAATCGCCTAAAATTGTACCTTTGGGCCAGTTGATAATATAGGGACCGGGACTGTCCGGCCCAGAAATTAATATAAGCTGTCACGTTAAGGAGTGGAGCTATGACAAGTTTTGTAGAAAACATTATGGCCGACGTAGTCGCCAAGAATGCTGCCCAGCCAGAATTTCATCAGGCTGTTCAGGAAGTCGCCGAGTCACTTGAAGGTGTGCTGGAAAAACATCCAGAGTATCGCGCTGCCAAGATTTTAGAAAGAATCATCGAACCGGAACGTGTCCTTATGTTCCGTGTCCCATGGGTCAACGATCAGGGCGAAGTTCAGGTCAACCGCGGATACCGTATTGAAATGAACTCGGCTATTGGGCCGTACAAAGGTGGACTGCGTTTCCATCCATCGGTCAACCTTGGCATCCTTAAGTTCTTAGCCTTTGAGCAAGTTTTCAAAAATGCGCTGACCACTCTGCCTATGGGCGGTGGTAAAGGCGGTTCGGACTTCGATCCTAAAGGAAAATCTGACAACGAAGTTATGCGTTTCTGTCAGTCGTTTATGACCGAACTCTGCCGTCATATCGGCCCGAATACTGATATCCCGGCAGGTGATATCGGCGTTGGTGGTCGTGAAATCGGCTTTATGTTTGGCCAGTACAAGCGTATCCGCAATGAGTTCACCGGTGTTCTTACCGGTAAAGGCCTCAACTGGGGTGGCTCACTGATTCGTCCGGAAGCTACCGGTTATGGCTCAGTATAT
>JAUVAR010000269.1 GCA_030591625.1 Candidatus Zixiibacteriota bacterium | reverse complement strand
CTTGATGTTGGTTGCATCCATTGTTTTTCTTCAATTGAACCATCAATGATTGGGGGGCTGTCACATTTGTGAGCAACAGCTGTCCGGGTATATGACAAGGTAACGTTCGCTTTGGTAGTTTTGTCGGTCGTAAACGGTAGAATAGTTGAACCGGTAGGAATCGGATACAGAGCGCCGTTACAGGTTGCAGTGAATTTAAGGTCCGTTGATTCACCAACAGCAAGATCAAATGATTGTTCGGAAGGTGTGATTTGCCAGTTGTCGGAAGAATCCCATGTGAATGTCCCGAACATTGAAATGTCCGACAGGGGATTGGTCAAGTGCAGGCTGAAAGGTGCATCGTTAACCTTAAGATTGTCTCCCAAAACAACAGGGGCTAAAAAGCTAAGCCCTTTGTTTTTGACCATGTTTTGAGTGCGTGCTTCATAAACAGTATTTATAGCCCATGAGGTGACACTATTCAATCTTATTGGAGCAAGATGGATTCCATCGCTGTTAACTGTAACCCACAAGAAATGGTATTGCATATCAAAGGAATCATCTTCGGCGCCACCACCCGATGATCCCACTCCGGTGTATTTAATGCCGTCAAATTCAGCAGAAAAATATAAATGGAAGTGGCCCGTAAAAACTGATTTTACATTGAATGCTTTAAACAAAGAGTGAAGGGTGTCAGGTTTATTGTCGGCAATAGTTGAGTACCAGTAAGGCTTGTGCATAAAGACAATAATTTGTTTGTCTGACGAAACTGACTCCAAGTCATCTTTCAGCCAAACTAACTGTTCTTCGGGGAAGCTTGATATCTTATCCCAACGACTGTTGTCGAGAATTATGAAGTGTAATTGTTGCCATTCGAAGGAATGAAATGGTTTGCCAATATGTTTTTCGAAGCTTGGCTGCATGCCGTCAAATGTAATATCATGATTCCCGGGTGTATAATAGATTGGACAATCAAGAGGAGAAATCATCGCCTTGTAATCATCCCATTCTTTATTTAGAATAGTCGTATCTGAGGTGTAACCTTCTATCATGTCACCTACTGTCATGACAAAATCAGGCTTAAGCCGAGCTATTTCAGCTACTGCCTGTTCGTAAATTCCTTCCTGAGCATCACCGGTTCTATCACCAATAATTGCAAAACGGATTGGTGGTGAAGCGGAAATCGGTTCACACAAGATCGGGTCTGTGTTTAAAACTACCAGAATTGAAATAATTATAAAGGTCAAGTATTTTGGTTGAATCTTGAACATCATTCTACCTCTTCATCAGAAATTGTTCGGTGTGTGATGGATAATAAATAAATTGAGAGGTATAGTCAAGAATGTATATGATAACTACCGAGGTACCATCAGAGTAAAAATGTCGATATGTTACAACGTGGGAGCATAGGTTCGTTGAATAGAACTTATGTTATATATTATGCGCATGCTGGTTGAATTTCGATGCAACCTCCAGATTAAACAAGACCCATTGAGCATATCCACCTATTACAGTTCCAATTGGGAAGTTGAATAGATTTAATATCCCTACAACTATTCCAAGGATCCGTCCCCAGGGTTTGTGTCTTATAATTCCATATCCAGCAAAAAGCGCAGGTATAGAGGTGACAAGAATAATTATCGTGATTATAGTTCCGAAGATTGTTGCCAGAGCTACTAAAGTTCCATCACCGGTAGCAATTGAACCGGCAATGCCACCTCCAATAAATAGAGTCAAAACGATAAGTCCTCCCAGCAAGCCCATAGCTCCCATGACGATATATATGATCCCAACAGCTTTGATATGACCGTTTATTTATATTCCTCTCCCAAACTCTGCAAATATTGATCTACCAGAATTTGCTATTCAATTAGTGATGCACGTCCAGATGCCGTGTGGATTGAAATAAATGGTGAGTCGCTTTCTCGCACAACTGATTTGACAACATATTTATCACCCCAGCGACGATATGTATCTTCCGTTTCAAAATCAAAGGGAGCCCGAATATGGCCTTTGCGATATCGAGCTTCCATCTCAAATGAACCGATAATTTTATTTCCATTATAACTCAACTCAGCGTCACCCGAAGCAGATGAAAGGGTCAAGTCAACGGATGGAGTTTTTGCCAAAGAAACTTCTACATCACCCGATGCGGTAGTGAAACTGCTCTCTTTGTTAACGGTGATACGGGCAACTTCAACGTTACCCGAAGCAGAAGAGAGGTCGAATTCCCCCTCGCAGTCAGATACTTCAACATCACCCGAAGCTGTTGATAGTTCCAGTATCCCCTTACAATTATCGGCACGGATATCGCCGGAAGCTGTTTTGATATCAAAGCCACCTTTACAATTATAAAGTTCGACATCACCCGATGCAAGATCAGCTTCTATGAAGCCTTCGAAGTCTTCAACTTCCAACTGACCTGATGCTGTGCTAAAATCTATTTCTGTTCCGGGGGGGACAGTTATTACCCAGTTTGAGTTCCCACTAAATGAGCTACTGCCATGAAATTCTTCAGTTAATATTAAAGTGTTTCCGCGTTCGCGAAATTCTGGTTCATAATCACCGGAGGAACGGAAGTTCCACTTCAGGTTTACACTAATTTCAGTTTTGCTTCCTTGAATTATAGTGACATCACCACTTACAGTCTTGATTCTGATAGTCTTCTTGGAGTCGAACGTTTTAGAAATTTCTCCCGCAAATGAACCGGCACATATTAAAGATATGGCTGTGATTACAAAAATAGTAAGTCTTGTAATTTGCATCGATTGCTCCTGATATTTAATTGTAGGGCATTGTTTTCTTCTGTCTGATATGAGATACGGTAAATAAGGGAGAAGGTTGCGTTTGAAGATATCGAAAATTTCATGATTGACCGGGGCGTTATTTTCGTATAAGTTTCATCCAAACAGATAATTCAAAGGACTTAAAAATATGATACGAACAAGATCGTACTCCCTCGGACGGACCTCTAATCCAGCTCTAAGCGAAGAAGTTTTCACACGCGCAGCACAGGGGATAACGGTTGATGATCCGATGACAATTCGGGGCACAGTCAACAAAACGGCATTTCTTTTGATCCTCCTTACTGCGGCAGCCGGATTTGTCTGGGCAACATTGATTGGCACAGTTGATCTGTCTCAGGCAATTCCATGGACTCTCGGCGGAGCGATAGGTGGTTTCATTGTTGCGATGATCATAATCTTCAAGAAAACAACGGCACCATATCTGGCGCCGGTCTATGCGATTTTGCAAGGTCTGTTTCTCGGAGCGATTTCAACGATATTCGAGATGAAGTTTCCGGGGATCGTGTTTCAGGCTGTAGCGTTGACATTCGGGACACTCTTTGCTCTGTTGATGGCGTACAAGTCGGGACTAATCAAAGCGACTGAGAATTTCAAACTCGGAGTTGTTGCGGCGACCGGTTCAATCGGATTGATCTATCTTGCTACTTTTGTGCTTGGCTTTTTTGGGGTATCTATTCCGTTCATTCATGGAAATGGAATAATTGGAATTGGTTTCTCGCTTGTTGTTGTAGTTATCGCAGCTCTCAATCTTGTTCTGGATTTTGATTTTATCGAGAAAGGTGCCGAAGCGAAAGCACCAAAATATATGGAATGGTATGCATCGTTCGGATTGTTGGTGACGTTGGTCTGGCTCTACTTGGAAATCCTAAGACTGCTGAGCAAGTTGCGTTCACGTAATTAGCACCCATTGGTGTTGTACCGCTTCGCGCCGAACCGAGCGTTAGAGTTATGATATTTAGTTCCCGCTTACGATTAGATGGCAGGAAGATAATCTTACCGAATGCGGTGAGGAACGCCATAGTTGCAAAAAGAGAGGCATTTACATGGTTCACACTCTTAGAATCAGGTCCGTTTTTTCGTTGTACTAATATAT
>JAUVAR010000123.1 GCA_030591625.1 Candidatus Zixiibacteriota bacterium | reverse complement strand
TTTCACCGTCGGGATTCCAGAACTGAGGCGAATACTCGACGATATCATACCCGACACAAATAACAAGGTCCGCTTCCTCAAGAGCACAGGTAACATGATCTCGACTTTGCAAACCGATTGAATAAAGATTGCGATCATACTTGATTCCGGCCGCACCTTTACCCATAAACGTATTGCAAACAGCTATCCCTGTATTGTCCAGAAATTCTCTCAGCCGTTTGGTTGCTCTCTTTCTGATTGCTCCATTGCCCGCTATAAGTATCGGTTTCTTGGCAGCCTTGATCAGTTCCAATGTTTGTTGAACTGCCTTGTAGTCAGGCGATGGTCTCCTGACTTTACGAACATCAAAAAACTCAGGTTTATGACATTCTTCCTGAGCAACATTTTCTGGAAACTCTATATGAGTAGCTCCGGGTTTTTCTTCCTGAGCAACTTTGAACGCCTTACGGACAACTTCTGAAACCATATCAGGTCTGCTAATAGATGTATTCCATTTTGTGATCGGCCTGAACATCGATACAATGTCAATAAATTGATGCGACTCTTTGTGCATCCTGAGCGTGTCGGCCTGTCCGGTTATAGCAACAACCGGCGACCGATCAAGCTGGGCATCGGCAACCGGAGTAACAAGATTTGTTGCACCCGGCCCTATAGTGGCAAGACATACTCCCGCCTTCCCGGTCAAACGACCATAAATGTCTGCCATAAATCCCGCCCCTTGTTCATGTCGGGTCAGAATAAATTTTATTTTAGATTTTCTGAGAGACTCAAGGAAGTCTATATTTTCTTCGCCGGGTAGTCCGAAAATATATTCGACGCCTTCATTCTCAAGTGACTTTACAAAAACTTCAGATGCATTCATTCTACTTTATTCCCCTGCCATTTATTGAACTAATGGAAAATATCGATCAACATTGTTAAATTCAACCAGAAACTAACATGTTTGTGTTAATCTGCTACTTTACAAAATCAACATCACTAAGTATGGGAAGTTCCCCATAAGTATCGAACGATTCCCCGCTTGAAAGCTTCATTTTGATCAATAAAGCTTAAATTAGACATAATTCAAACAACGGACCTCAGACGTAACTCTTTCTCCAGCAACGGGATAAATAGGAATTTGGCATCAATTCGTAGAACGAAGCATTTGTGGCAGGATAATTACATTAGGTGAGAGTGGAAAAATATGAGGTTTGTATTTATGAATAGAAAAATTTTCAGAAATGAAGACGGAGTCACTCTCCTTGAAGTGCTCGTTGCTATGGTTATTCTCGGTGTAGCTCTTTTGCTGCTTTTGAATATGGCTATGGTTGCACTTGACGGAAATGATTGGTCTAACAAAACAACCCTGGTTACGCAATTACTCCAGGAAAAACTGGAACAGTTAAGAAGTATCAAAGATAACGGTCTTGCATCGGGATCAGATACTGCTTCAGGGTTAACACGAACATGGTATGTATCAGATGTCTCGAGCCATCTTAAGAAGGTCGATGTATTGATCAAGTGGGAAGATGTCCGAGCCAGAATGCACACTAACACAATGACAGCTCTAATAAGAACTGATTCTCTTTAGGTGGAATGTTATGAAAAGATTCTTTAAGATTATAAGAAATGTTCGGGGTACATCTTTGATGGAAACCCTGATTGCGCTTAGTATCACCGGAATTGTTACAGCTTCTATTATGAAACTGTATATCACCCAGCATCAGAACTATATGACGCAGGAAGATATCACAACAATCCAGCAGAATGCACGAGCCTCTATTGATGAACTCACTCGTCAGATTCGTATGGCAGGTCGTGATATCCCCGCAGGTATCAAAGCAATATACGCATATGATACCAACCCTGACACTCTGATGATTTCATTCCGATCAGGTAACTGCGATACGTACCTTTCAGATCCGATGCCGACTCCTTCGGCTGAGCTCAAGTGTGGCTCGGCGATTGACTGTTTTACCGACGGACAATGGATTTATATCTATGATCCTGATTCCGCAGCAGGAGAATGGTTTGAAATTACTGAAGTGCAAAGCGCAGCTATGCATATTCAGCACAACACTATGACATTATCAAGAAAATACGGTGCCAACGCAATCTTGTTGGCGGTCGAGCAGATTAAGTTCTTTATAGACAACACAACTGACCCGGATCATCCATCACTAATGATCCAGCCTGTCGGGATGGATCCGCAAGTCTATGCTGAGGATATAACAGACCTTCAGTTTAGATATCATCTCACAAATGGTAATGTCGTGGATGAACCAATTTTGATTGAGGATATTCTTGAAGTAATAATAGAATTGACAGCCAGATCAAGAACAGCAGATGTCGAGCGCCCGAAAGACCCATTTCGTGAACGCACTTATACATCGTCGGTCAATTTAAGAAACCTCGGTACCTGAGGAGTATATGAAAATGAAATTTGATATAATGCTTAAATCTAATGATGGTTTCGCGACACTTATCGCGCTCGCCATGGTCGGCATGCTGACATTAATCGGTATTGCCGCAATGTCAACCTCTGACGACGAAGTAGCGGTTGCAGGTAACGAGCTTCAGGAAATGCGTTCATTCTATGCAGCCGAAGCAGGTCTTGAAGTAGCTTCTGCACTCTTGCAGGAGGAATATGATAGAACTGGTGCACCACCAGTATATATGCCTCACGGCGAAACAGATATCAATAACTGCGAAGTTAAATATGAAACAACCGATGATGGCCCTTTAACTCAGGACATTTTGTCAGTAGGTACATTGGCCGGACTCCATGCTATGGTAAAATCGTTCACCGTTCGCTCACTGGCATCAAGCAGCTTTGAATCATCAAATATGTTGCTGGCTCAATCATTTGAAGTTGCGATGATACCGATCTTTCAGTTTTCAATTTTCTATGACAACGATTTGGAACTCTCTGCTGATGCAGATATCCCTGTCATAGGCCGTACTCATGCCAACGGTGATATTTGGCTTCAGTCGAGTGCTACTCTTCAAATACCAGCCTATGTTACATCGGCAGGTACAGTTATGCATGGTGTCAAAGGACCAGGCACAGTCGAAAATGGCGACGTCCAGATTATCGATGCAACCGGGAATATGGTCTCTATGAAAGATGGCGCAGACTGGCTTGACGGTGGTGACACGTACTGGTACGATTCATCAGTTTATCGTTGGGGTGGACGAGTGCAGGACAATGCACACGGACAGGAAGTATTAGCTCTTCCTCTCAATAATGCAACTGAAGATCCACATAAAATTATTGAACCATCGGGCGGCAACGCTGACTCATACGAAAATAAATCTACTCTGAAGATTGTTGACAATGTTGCGTTGAAGTGGGACGGTGCCGCGTGGCTTAATGTTACTGTTGATATGGCCGCTAAAGGTATAATATCTTTTACTACTGACAAGTTTACTGACAAACGTGAAGGCGAAAGAGTTGACTGCCTCGAATTGAATCTCGACAAACTCTTTTCAGAAGGGTATCAACCTTCCAATGGGGCTATCTACTTTTCCAATGCAGTCAATGACTTCCCTGTAATAAGATTAAATAATGGTGGGACATTAGATGAACCGCTCACTATTATTTCGGCAAATCCTGTTTATGTAAATGGTGATTTTAATAACGTTAACAAACGGCCAGCTTCAATCCTGGCTGATGCTGTTACGTTCTTGTCGAACTCCTGGGATGATACCAAAAGCAACGTAGCATTGAGTAGCAGAATCGCCTCCAGCACCGAAGTCAATGTTGCAATCGCAGCGGGTCATGTCGCTACAACAGCAACCGACTATAGTGGTGGTGCAGAAAACCTACCGCGTCTCCTTGAGTCGTGGACCGGCAAGACACTTACCTGGACTGGCTCAATGGTCTCCCTTTGGGAATCAACCCAGGCAACTGCATCCTGGAGTACATCATACTATGCCGAACCAGTTAGAGTATGGTCGTATGATACTGACTTGAATGATCCCAACCTGATGCCACCCCAGACTCCAACCTTGAGAATTTTACAACGTACCGGTTGGAAACAGGAATATGTTGGTAATCAGACATTTGGTGGCGGTATAGATCACTCAGACGTAAAGGTTAAGTAATCCCACTGACCCTCTCTCCCCTTAGGGTGTTTGTAATAGAAAGTGAGCTCGTCTGATTAGTCAGACGGGCTTTCTTTATTCTACCACAATATCGAAAGGAAGACGGGTGAACATGTACTCATCCTCGGAGAATAGATTTGTAAGTTGTTGGACATCACCTTTTGAAACTGATGGAGCGATTGCCGCTCTTATTTGATTAACGAGCGAACGACCCGGCCAGATAAACCAGGGACGCTTATGTGGCAGTATCTCAACACGGTAATCGTCAACTCCAAGCAGTTCGGACATTGATTCAAGCGCTTGTTTTAATCCGCCAATTTCATCAATCAAACCGTTTTGTTTCGCTTCTCTGCCTGTCCAGATACGACCACGAGAGAGCGCATCGATAGAATCGACATCCAACGATCTGTTCTCCGCAACCAAATCAACAAAATGATCGTAGAACGCCTTAAGATGCGAATAATATTTGTTACGCTCATCCTCACTGAATGGACGCATGCTTGACATCATGCCGGCATTCTTGCCACGAAGATAAAGTTCCTTACTTAATCCAATTTCCTCATACATTTTACTGAGGTCAGGTTTACCACCATAGATACCTATCGAACCTGTGATAGTCGATGAAAGTGCAAACAGTCGTTCAGCAGGCGTGGCAATATAATATCCACCCGAAGCTGCCGTGTTGGCCATTGATACCATCAGTGGTTTGCGTTTGGCTAACAGTGATACACTGCGGTGGATCGCTTCACCGGCAAGTGCTGCCCCACCCGGTGAATTAATTCTTAAAATTACACCAGAAATATCAGGATCGGTTGCAGCCCGAGCCAACGCTTTGTGCATAAGAGATGGCGTTACTCCACCCGGCCCCGAGAATGGAGCATTACCCCGACTGCTCGATGTTATCTCTCCCTCGGCAACGACAATAGCAATAACAGATTTGGTTTCCCATTCATCGGTTGCTAATGTATCCGCAATATATCGAGAAAGTGAAATTTCAGGTATTGGTTCTAAGAATTCTTTTCGAAATTCTTTGTAGTATTCGACACCATCAATCAAACCAACTTCTTTTGCGTAATCGGTCGTAAACGGACCCTGATCAATCAACGCTTTGACCGAATCTATTGATAGTGAACGTCCCTGTGCAATAGCTGAAACTAATTGATCGTAGTAATCATCAAGGATTCGATTAAGCTGCTCTTTGTATTCATCCGATGATTCATTCTGTGTGTATCTCTCGGGTGCCGATTTGTAATCACCAATTCGAACCATGTCTGCATTGATACCAAGCTTGTCCAAAGTTTTCCCGTAAAAAGTCAACTCTGCCGCCAATCCGGTCAGCTTGATCTCAGAAACCGGAGGAGCAATGATTTTATCGGAGACCGATGCCACATAGTATGTAATATTTCCAGGTGATTTAATATAACTGGTAACTTTCTTACCTTTGGTTTTGAAATAACTTATCGCATCTCGAAGCTCACCCGCTCGTGCCAAACCAAGAGCAAGAGCTCTTAAGTTTAAATGTAATTCAGAAATCGTTGGATCGTCGGCAGCCCGATAGATCGACAGCAAGAGCCTGACAAATGGTAACTGCTTGCGACCAAATATCGGTTGAGGTGGATTCTCTTGTAAATTTCCGGAAATACTTAAACGCAGTCGGCGAGATTTTCTTTTCAAAACCGACGTCTGCATTTGCGATGTTTTACCAAAATAAGCAGTCGAACGATTATGACTTCCTGAATTTGAATAACTTGTATGATCACCAACAAAATATTCAAGCATATTAACTCTTATACCAAATTGATAATTATTATCCGAATCCAACAAACCATTCAAATATAACCCGGGTATTGGTCGATACTCGGCGGAATAAACATAATCAGCATTACCTAATTTGGTTCCTGTAGATAGAAACATATCGGCAGCAAGAGTAAATTTGGAACCGGCAGGACGATACCCCAAAGAGTAGCGCATCTCAGTTTCGGTTTGTTCATTATTAATTTTATTTCGATTTAGATTCGAAAAAACAGCAGCCCAACTGAATTTCCCCTGAGTTTTTCCAGAAAGAGCAATATTCCAAAAATGCCTGCCATCAAAAAGAGCAGGACCACCGGTGTACTTGCGATAAGAAACACCAACATACAATCTGGAACCAAAATTCATTCCACCTGCATAGATCCATTCTTTATAATCATTGCCGGTTGGGTTATAAATAGAGCGATAGGCAAGAGCAAACTTATCTTTGTTCATTGCTACCCCCCAGCTCTTGGCATAGTTACCATCTTCATAATCAACCATACCCTGCATGACCGAAAAATTGAAACTAGCCAATGCAGATGGATTTACCCAGGCAGCCTCTACCCCATGAACAGTGGCCGCCGGCATATAATAGAAAAGTCCCTCAGGTAGTGGGAAGCGTTCAGGTGTTTGAGCTTGAACATTGATACCTGCGAGAACAAAAAGCAAAACTATCAAGGATATTCTATTTTTTCTCATACGATCTATCGGTCTCCTTCACCTCGAATAAATATATTACCCTGCCCGCGTATCGAACCCGTTATCTCTACAGTACCATCACCACTTAAAAGGTTCAGGCGATTCTTCTGAACAAGATCGGGTGTAAAACTAAATCCACTTGCTTCTATCGTACCATGTTCATCAACTGCCAGCGAATAGAACGCACTGAGTGAATCTGGTATAGTAATATCAATATCTTCATGTTTATTAATCAGGACTAATTGCCCTTCAACCATTTTGATTATTTCCAGAATTATCGGACCTGATGAATTTCTTATAACAGAACTTTCGCCTGATACTATGAAATTTGAGATAACTGTCTTGCCAAACTGATTCTTGACATTGATCGCACCCGAGAAATTATTAATCTTAAGATCACCACCGTTATTGCGAAATCGTGCAGTTTGTCCAATCGCTTTAATATCTTCAGCAACAATTGAAGAGTTGGTTGTTGAAACCGAAATATTACCCCTGATATTTTTCAAATTTATTCTTCGGTTAGCAGTTGAAATCTTAAGCTGTTTCGAAATATTACTTACCTCAAAACGCCCCAGCGATTTTGCAACGGTCAAACTATTAAGTGGTCCAACGGCAACAACATCAAAATAAACAGCTTCAATGATAATAGAAGTATTGTGTGGAACCTTAACAACCAAATCTATGCCACCTGCTTCATTTTCTATATCCCATGGCACAGGATTGGGAGCACGAAGATCAAGCCTCGTAGCTCCGGGTAT
>JAUVAR010000171.1 GCA_030591625.1 Candidatus Zixiibacteriota bacterium | reverse complement strand
CTACCTGTAGCTAATGGTCCTTATTTAATTCAATTCAGAATTTACGATGCAGCATCTGGCGGGACAGAACTTTGGAATTCATCATTCAGACAAATCAATGTTATCAATGGTTTGTTCAGCTACAACCTTGGAGATACTATAGCTCTCGATCCTGCTATTTTCACTAATAATGATAACGTGTGGCTTGGTATTAAAATTGGAGCTGACCCTGAACTTTCACCAAGAACAAAACTAACTTCTGCAGGATATGCACTCCATGCTCTGCGAGCAGATACAGCACTCACTGTCGCTGGAGATCAGTACGTCGGAAAGACAGGCGACCATACGATGACTGGACTACTTCAACTGCCTTCACTTATGATAGGAACAGCCGGAGTTACAAACGGCGAAGTCTGGGTTAATAGGTACGGATATATTTACCCTTCACTGAAAATCCGAGCTTATGCAAATAGCTCTTCCATATCTTTACATGATGGCAGCTCAGGCAATCGCCTGGCAGAACTACAAGCTGACCTTGACGGGGGTGGGTTTTTCTCGCTTTATCGGAACAATAGTGGTAATCAGGGCATAACTTTGGATGGAAATCGAAACGGTAAAAACCATCCAGCCCTGATAATGACTGGTGCCGGAACATCTGCTTCTATTGATTTGTCTCTATTCGGTGACTCCAGCGTACAGTTACCTTTACATGCTATCAACTCAAAAGAGATGCTAAATGAACCCGGGATGTCGAACGGTGTACAATATAACTGGCAAACCATCCCACAAGGAGATGGAACATTCAATGACCTATGTACTGTAGAGATTACTATCCCTGCAGACGGGTATATTTATCTCACAGCCCACATTGATGGCCTTACTAATGGCACATCGGGTACGAACTATGGGTTAAGTCAGATTGCTGAATCATTTAATGAAAGCTATAGTGCTGCGTATGGAATGTACTGGGGTATAAGCGGCAACACCAGTAGCAACTATCACTCTCCTTACCATTCTCGAGCCTACTACAAGACCGCAGGCACCTATACTTTCCGGCTCGCCACTAAAGCATACAGTGGCAATTCGGCAGGAGCCATAACCAAAGTCAGAGGGTGGATTACAGCCATGTACATTCCAACGAATTACGGTGTAATTTGGGGGGCTGCTGAAGACCCAGGAGATCATCCTGATGCAGAAATGATGTCAATTGATAATCCTGATGGCACAACCTCAACTACCTACAAGATGGACTTGCGATACTACGAATTGAAAGCTGATGCAACACGCAAAGCTGCAGAGGAAGCACAGCGTGAATTGCATGAAGCACAGCTTATTCAAAACAACCAGACAGATGATGCAGAATAATAAATAATGACAATGATTTAGTTTTTTTAAAATGACAGGAGATTTAGATGACCGTCAAACATTACATTTTAATTATGGTGGGAAGCATAATAATATTATCTGCCACTTTCGTTTCTGCAGATACACCACTTTTGATAACATACCAAGGCAGCCTATCAGATTCTGAAAGTAATCCTGTAACCAATGGAGCCTATCTTATACAGTTCAGATTATATGATAACCCGACCGGTGGAACTGAACTTTGGAGTTCATCGTTCCGACAGGTCGAGGTCTTAAATGGATTATTCTCTTACAATCTGGGTGATACTATTCCCTTCCCTGCTTCTTTGTTCTCAGAATATTCTGACCTATGGCTTGGTATAAAAGTTGGGACAGACTCCGAACTTTCACCAAGAACAAAACTAACTTCTGCGGGATATGCACTCCATGCTTTGCGAGCAGATACAGCATTAAATGTTATTGGAAATAAATACGTTGAGATAGCTGGTGATGAAATGACAGGAAATCTTCAGGTCCCCGAACTCACTTTCGGTTCACCAGGCACTTACAACGGGAGATTAACAGGCTACACATCTTTTGGGACCTTTCCAACTTTCAGCATTGGACCTGTTGTGAATGGACATGGTCTTTCCCTTTATAGTTCTACAACCGGTCATTATCTTTCAGCTATACAACCCGACGCCAATACTGGTGGAGGTGGCTATTTTCAAGTAAATCGAAACAGTACTGGTGATGAAGGTTTTATTGTGGATGGTAACTATGCCAATACGCAACAGCCTGTTGTAATGATTCTGGGAAATGATAGGAATGTGTTTTTTAATGTAACATCGGCAGGAAACAGTTCTGTAAGTTTGCCAGACGATGCTATTTCAAGTTTAGAGATTCTTGATGAACCGGGACTTGCGACGAACTCGTCTTATCAGTGGCAAACACTCCCGCAGGGTGATAATCCTATGGAGGACATTTGCACAGTTGAAATCACAATCCCTGCGACGGGTTATATATTCCTGTCAGGTAATCTCAATGGATTAACAGGCTCAGCAATTGGAACAAACTTTGGCAGAAGTCAGATAGATGAAATACCAGGCGGTACATACGACCAATACCATGGATTGTACTGGGGTGTGGACAATTACTCGCCACCAATGTACCATACTCCTTCACACACCCGCACTTATTATAAATCTGCAGGCACATATACTTTCCGCATTGAAGCTCAGGCTTACTCCAGTAATACAGCTGGTGCTATGACTAGAGTGCGTGGATGGTTAAATGCAACGTACTTACCAACTTCTTATGGGTCGGTAATATCTGCCACTTCTAATCCTGATGAATTCACTGATGCTAAGTCTATTAATATGGAAGATATTGATGGAACAGTAACAACTACATACAAAGTTGACCTTCGTGAACTCGAAACGAGAGCCCTTAGAGCCAGAGTTGAAGCAGAGAGACTTGAACTTGAGTTAATTAAAGCACAGCAAGGACAGACCCAACAGACAGCAAGACAAATAGAACAATAGAACTCCTTATAAAGCGTGCTGGACAGGCTGCACGGAAATGTAAAAATAAACTAATTAGAGAATTTTTGTAACATGAATAGGAGACGGGAATGAGAGTTAAGTTTGTTAATTCAGTCATGGCAGGAATCGCAATATTCTTGCTCGCCACGGTGGCTTTTGCCGCCGCACCAACAACAATAAGTTACCAGGGTAGTCTGACTGATGGTGCAGGGGCACCTGTTGCTGATGGTCAATACCTATTGCAATTCAGAATATATGACTCTGAAGCAGGCGGTACGACACTCTGGAATTCATCATTCAGACAGATCGATGTCGTCGGTGGTCTGTTCAGCTACAACTTGGGTGACACAGTCGCCCTTTCACCTTCAATCTTTCAGAACAATGCTGACCTGTGGCTGGGTGTCAAAGTTGGTACAGACTCTGAACTAATACCGAGGACTAAATTCACTTCGGTTGGACATGCATTCCATGCAGAGACCGCGGTTAGTGCTTTAAGTGTTGAGGGTGATCCATTTGTTAGAAAATCTGGTGATGATATGACTGGAGCGCTTCGCTCCCCTGGGTTGAATTTAGGAACCGCCAACACTACAACTGGATACCTAAATGGCTACTCACAATACGGACCGTTCCGTACACTGGATATCGGAGAATTCGCCAATAGTCATTATATCGGGCTAATAAATGCTACCACTGGCCACTGGAGTGCTTCTATGGAAGCTGATCCAAATGGAGGAGGAGGCGGAGTTTTGATCTTGCGGAGAAATAGCGCAGGAGATGTTGGATTTTATTTAGATGGTAACTTTGGTGGCAGTGAAGAACCTGCATTTGGAATTACTGGTTCATCTCGCGATGTACAATTCAACATGGGAATTGCAGGAGATGAATCTGTAAAGTTGCCGGATGATGCGATCTCAAGCACAGAAATCTTGAATGAACCTGGAATAGCAACCGTCAAACGGACTAATTGGGTACCGTTAACTCAGGGAACCGGTGTGATGGAGGATGTTTGTATTGTCACAATTACGATTCCTACGTCTGGCTATATCCACTTGTCCGGTAACATAAACGGGATTACTTATGGCACTACAGGCAGGAATTACGGAAGAAGTCAGATCGATGAAACATCTGGTGGCAGTTACTATTCCAGCCATGGAATGTACTGGGGTGGAGACTCTAGGGCGGGGACCAACTACCACAATGTGCTACACACTCGCACCTACTTTAAGTCGGCCGGGACATACAGTTTTCGATTAGAGGCTGAGGCTTATTTGACCAATGCAGCGGGAGCAGAAACCAAGACGAGAGGATGGCTCCTCGCTACCTACTACCCCACATCTTACGGGTCTGTAATTACGACAACCTCCGATCCAAACGAATTTACTGATGCCAAAGCTATCAGCATTGAAGATATCGATGGTACGGTAACGACCGCATACGAAGTTGATCTGCGTGAACTTGAACTCCGGGCTGCCCGTCTTCGTGCAGAAACCGCGGAAGCTGAACTTGAACTGATATCGGCTCAGCAGGCTCAAGCCGAACAATCTATGAATGAAAAAAGATGACAGATTACATCTTAATACAGATCCAGAAGCGAGGTAAAGATTGACATTTTACCACAAAACAGTATATTTAGGATCAGATATAAGGAATCTTCAAATGAATAATATTCTAAAACGACTCACTACATTACTTGTCGTGGTTTGCTTTCTGACCGGCAGTGCTTTGTCCGGCGACAAGAAAAGTGATCCAGCTCCCAACAAATCCAACTCGAACAATACAACACGCACGGAAGTCAAAACTACTACTAAGAGTAAGCTCGATCATAAAGATTCAAAAGACGAATCAACAACCACACACAATGCTATCATTCCTATAGATAGTAAGGCAGAAATCGATCAAGTTTATCAGTCCGCCCTTGACGCACTCAGATCAGGTGCTAACTCAAAGGCTCAAATGCTTACCGGCGAACAAATTTTATGGCAGGTTATAGGTTCAGGCGGTGGGACTGGAACTTCAACGAATTATTCTGTAAGTGGAACTATCGGCCAAACAGCAGCCGGTATTGGTTCATCTACAAACTACGATGTTAGCCATGGTTTCTGGCAGGAATTTATTGTTGGTGGTGGCGGATGTTGTGTTGGCATGACCGGCAATGTTGACGATGACGCTGAGAATATTGTTGATATTGGTGATCTTACTGCCTTGATCGACTATCTCTTTATAAGTTACACTGTTCCTGTTTGTTTTGAAGAAGCAAATTGCGACGGCGAAGGCACGGTTGATATTGGTGACCTGACAGCACTAATCGACTACCTCTTTATCTCGTACACTCCTCCGGAGCCTTGCTTATAAGCATCGTGCTTTAAATTAACAAAGCCCCGACTGCTTAGGTTGGGGTTTTTTTATGATAAATAGCCTTAATTACATTTCATTTGAATCATTTTATGACTTTACCGATCTTATATAAAACGAAACGTACTTCTTAATTAAGAGGATTAGCCATAATGTTAACAGTTACCGATACAGCCCGTGATTCCCTTCTGGAGACTTTGAAATCAGAAGCAAACAAAGATACTCATCTTGTCATCTACTTGCAGGGACATGGCTGAGGTGGTCCCCAGTTGGGTTTGGCTCTGGAAGAGTCAATTGATGAACTTGAAAAAATCGAATCAAATGGTGTGACAGCTTATATCGCAACAACTTTGAAAGAATATGCATCTGGACGCGGTACGATAACAATTGATTATACATCCCAATCGGTTGGATCGGGTGGATTTATGGTAACCCTTGGAGAAAAAGACCCTGGATCTTGTGGTTTTTCATGCTAAGAGTTGTACTAAATCAGTTCTAATCATTAAAAACAGATCATTTATTAACAAAATGTAATTGAATGTGTCAGGTTCAAATTGAGAACTTGACATACAATTCATTTTTGCTATTTTGATCGCCCGATGCCGAGGTAGCTCAGTTGGTTAGAGCACCTGATTGTGGATCAGGGGGTCGGCAGTTCAAATCTGCCCCTCGGTATTACATATATTGGAACTCTCCCCCAAAACATTACTGTAGTTGAACTTGGTCTTGCCGGTTGCTACTTCAAGCAGGCCAGAGAGTAACGTTTCACCCTCTATTTCTAGGAATCTTTCTCCTTCAATCGTCTTCGGCTTCAGAGAGAACTTCCCGATCAACCCCAATATTTCGGACTTTGCCTGGACAGGATTGGTGTGCAGCAATTCCTTGATGTTCTGAGTCCAATTCTTGACGTAATCTTCGTCAACTTTGAGGTTTTCGTACGAGAATGCTTTATTCAACATTCTTAGTCTCGCATCGATTTCCACTAT
>JAUVAR010000093.1 GCA_030591625.1 Candidatus Zixiibacteriota bacterium | reverse complement strand
GCAAGAATTTCTAATGTAATATCATGCTTGAATGGTTCAAAAAGATCTACTCCAACAAGATGCATGTTGCCAATTATCATTCCAATAATAAGCTCGCCCAATACAGCTGGTTGGGAGAATCGTTCAAAAAGATCACCCCCAAGTTTGGCGGCAAGCAGAATGACAATCAGTGCTAAGAGAAGCTCAAGAACCGGGCCACCATGTCCCGATCCGCCACCTTCTTCGCCCGATGAGGCGAGAACAATGTTCCATCCGGCGATTAGTACAAGCGCACCAAGCCAGATCCAAAACCTTTTATTATTGAAAAACCTGTTTGCCAAAACCTTATCCTCCGCGGAGTATCGTAAAATCAGTCGTTTTCTTATTCAATTCCTAACTTAGGCGCCAATTTAAGCAAATTTAGTGGCTTAACTCAAGAACTATCTGAGGGGCAACTACTTACTTTGAGTTCGAATGAGTGCTTTAGTTATTCGAAAATATACCGAAAATGTAGGAAAGAGCAGGTCCCACGGATTGGGGCAATCACAGCAAGGAGCTAAATAGTAGTATGTTATTAATTGTTGGCGCAATCATTGTTATCGCATCGATTATTATCGGTTTTGTTGCTGAGGGTGGTCAAATTATGGCTCTGTATCAGCCTCTTGAAGTACTGATAATTGGTGGATCGGCGCTTGGTGCTATGATTATTGGAAATCCAATGTCCACAAATCTGGCACTTATTGGACAGATTAAAAACCTCTTCAGTTCAGGGCTTAAGAAGAAAGATTATCTCGAACTGCTTGTGATGATGTATGAAATTTTCAATGTCGCTCGTCGTGATGGACTGGTTGGACTTGAAAATCATATTGAACATCCTCAGGAGAGTAATATTTTCGAGCGATATCCAAAGTTTTTAAATAATCACCATGCCGTAGAATTTTTCTCCGACACGATGCGTGTCATTATTTCCGGCTCAGTTCAACCTTATGATCTTGAAGATCTTATGACTGGTGATATAGAAGTCCTGCATCATGAAGAACAAGCCCCTGGCGATGCACTCGCAATTATTGCCGATGCTCTACCCGGACTCGGAATTGTTGCGGCGGTACTTGGTGTTGTTCTCACAATGGCATCAATCGGTGGACCGGCTGCTGAGATCGGTCATAAAGTTGGAGCTGCACTCGTTGGTACATTTCTAGGTGTGCTTGGATGCTATGGTCTGGTTGGACCATTGGCTGCCGCAGTAAAGCATCGTACTTTAGATACTCAACAGTATCTTGGTTGTATGAAACATGCTTTGCTTTCATTCCATAAAGGTGTCGCCGGTGTCATCGCAGTAGAGTTCGCTCGTCGTTCTCTGCCGGGTGAAGTAAGACCGGGGTTCCTTGAATTAGAACAAGCTTGTAACGACGCAAAGAAGCGATAAGTCATGGCCGAAGACAACGACCAACCGATAATTATCAAGCGTATCAATAAAGGTGGGCATAGTGCTCATGGTGGCTCATGGAAAGTTGCGTTCGCAGATTTTATGACTGCTATGATGGCATTCTTTCTGGTTATGTGGCTTGTTGGGCAGAAACCTGAAGTGAAAGAAGCAGTCGCAAGTTACTTTAAAGATCCCGGTAAATATATGAGCCAGGGTGGTGCGGGACTACTCTCAGGATCAAAATCTGCGATTAAAATGAAAACTGGTGCTCAAATAATTAAGAGAAAATCTGGTGATGGAGAAGGGTCTAAAAAAGAACAGAATCAGATGGCACTTGTTGCCAAAAAGATTCTCGAAGAATTATCCAAACAGGAACAGTTCAATCGTCTCAAGAAAAATATAAAAATCCAAATGACTTCCGAAGGGTTAAGAATCATCCTGAATGAATCTGCCGATGCTCCTGCCTTTTTTGAACCGGGTTCGGCCAAATTGCTACAAAAGAGTGCGGTCATTCTTGTTACTATTGCAAAAGAACTTGGGACTTTGAGCAACCGACTGGTAATTGAAGGTCATACCGATGCTGGTTTTGCCCGCAGAAAAGCATATACCAACTGGGAACTTTCGGCCGATCGAGCCAATGCAGCCCGTGAATTAATAGAAGTCTCAGGGCTTTGGAAAAATCAAATTCGGGAAGTACGTGGTTTTGCCGATCAATTCCCAATGATAACAGATAATCCGAATGATCAACGCAATCGAAGGATAACGTTGGTTGTGTTGTATCAATCAAGAGAAAAGGTGTTCGACGAAATCGAAGTCGGGACCGATCTTCTCGCTCAAATGGATTAGGCAGATCCCCTAATAAAGAATAATTTAAGACTGTCATAGCACTGTCTGTTTTATATATTACCAAATCTAAATAACACCCCCGGTCAAAATTGATCGGGGCTTTTCCTGTTTCTTTTGTTTGTGTGAAGGGACTGCATGGTAACTGCAACAGAGCCGATTGTACCCGGCCGAATGATGACATCAGTACGACAACGGTTCGCGGAATATCCTGTTTTTCAGAACCTGCTCAATCGTGTTATTGACGATCCTGACAAGACTGCGGAGGTTACCGGTTTAGCCGGGTCATCTGAATCACTGCTGCTTGCATCGCTGGCTGATCGTCTGGATCGTCCGATGCTGGTGCTTACATTTGGAGCAGATGAAGCAACACATTTATACGAAGACCTTTCGTTCCTTTTGGGTGGAAATACGGCTGCTCTTTATCCCTCCAGACAGATTCTTCCTTACGATTTCAGAGCTCCGGTAGGTGAGGTGATGGGGCGGCGGATTTCAACTCTGTCAGCCTTGGCTAATGGACAACACAAACTAATTGTAGCTCCGTTTAGAGCCTTGCTCGAACCGACAATCACTCCCGAGATACTTGCTGCTTCTCGTATCAGTATTAAAGTTGGTGATGAAATCGATATGGGCGATGTTGTTGATCGTCTTGTCAAACTCGGTTTTCATTCGGTACCCCTGGTTGAGGAAGTTGGTGACTTTGCTCGACGGGGTGGAGTGATTGATTTCTTCTCACCCGGATCGGAAGCACCGGTGCGTGTAGAATTTTTCGGTGATGAAGTTGATACGATTCGTGAATTCGAGGTTGCCAAACAAAGAACGATCAGACGTCTCGATAGTGTAGAAGTGTTGCCCCGCAGGGAAATTCCTGTCACGCAGGATTCGCTTGAGTCATATTTGGAAAAGCTGCCCGAAGAGGATAGCGATATTATCAGAGCTCGTTATCTGAATGACCCGGAGCTCCCCGGTTTGGAATGGTTGTCAATTCTTTTTGGAATTAAACAGGGATGCCTACTCGATCATATCGATGATCAAACTTTATTCTTCTTACGCAGCGATGTTGAACCAAAAGTACAGATCGAAAATATACTTGAAGAAGCCAAGGGGTTGCATGCACGTCTTCATGACAGACTAAGTAAACTTCCTGAGCCACAGGAGTATTACAGCTTTAATAATCGCATTGTAAAACGTATCAAAGATTCAGGCAGTATTAATGTTGTTCCATTCAAAGGTGGAAAGGCCGATACGATTTCATTCGGATGCAAAGAACATCCATCGCTGGGAGCTCGACTTGACTTGCTGGCCGACACCGTTCGGGGCTTCGATAGCAGAGCAGTTTCATATTTTATTCTGTCCGACGGGAAAACACAGGCCGACAGGTTACGTGAGTTAGTCGAAGAAAAGACTGACTACGATGGTCCGCTTCCGATTGAAGTTGCCGACCTCAAAGGTGGATTTGTTTGCACTGAGGGTGGTTTTGCAATTTTAACAGACCATGAAATATTCAGTCGCCATCATAGACGTATCAGGAAGAAAAAATTCAAAGAGGGTGTGGCAATTGCCGATTATTCTTCACTCAATCGTGGAGACTATGTCGTTCATACCGATCATGGCATTGCAAGATACTTAAGGCTTGAAACGATTATTGTTGATGAACGACATCGTGATTGCCTGCTCCTTGAGTATGACGAAAAAGTCAAACTATATGTCCCAATAGAAGAGTTCAACCGTGTTTCGAAGTATTCGGGTAAGGATACATCACCGCAGTTGACACGACTCGGTGGTCCGGGATGGGACAAGCTGAAGGTCAAGACAAAGAAGGCTATCGAAGATATGGCCGAGGACTTGATTAAGATTTATGCCGAACGAAAAAAGAATCCCGGTCATCAGTTTGGTGAAGATACTGTCTGGCTCAAACAGCTTGAATCGGCGTTCCCTTATGATGAAACTGTTGATCAGCAAAAAGCTATTGATGATGTCAAGTACGACATGATGCAGACTTTACCGATGGATCGCTTAATCTGCGGTGATGTCGGTTACGGTAAAACCGAAGTTGCTGTGCGAGCTGCGTTCAAGGCGATAGATGGTGGCAAGCAGGTTGCGATACTTGTGCCGACAACTATTTTAGCACAGCAACATTTCCAAACGTTCTGTGAGCGGATGGAAGATTTCCCTGTAAAAATTGGCCTGCTCTCTCGATTCCGCACACGCAAACAACAGTTGCAGACAATTGAAGATTTGGCCGCCGGTAAAGTTGATCTTGTAATTGGAACTCATCGGTTGTTCTCCAAAGATGTAAAATTCAAAGAGCTTGGGTTGTTGGTGATAGATGAAGAACATCGCTTTGGTGTACGTCATAAAGAAAAACTCCGAGAATTCAAAGCGAATGTCGATACAATTGCAATGACCGCTACACCGATTCCTCGTACTCTACAAATGTCCCTGATGGGGGCGCGTGATATGTCGATTATCGAAACATCACCGAAAGATCGCCTGCCGATCATAACTGAGATCGTTGAATTTGAGCCAGATGTAATTGCAACAGCTATATTGCGTGAGATCAATCGAGGCGGACAAGTATTCTTTCTTCATAATCGTGTGCAGACTATTGATGCGATGCGTCACTATCTTAAGAAGCTTGTACCTCAATGTGAGATTGCTGTTGCTCATGGACAGATGCACGAACGTTCACTCGAATCTATCATGCTCGCGTTTATGGAAGGACGTTTTAACGTCCTGCTTTGTACTGCTATTGTAGAATCAGGACTTGATATTCCGCAGGCGAACACGATTTTCATCAATCGTGCCGACCGTTTTGGTTTGGCGCAACTTTATCAGATTCGCGGACGAGTAGGGCGTTCGTCGAGACGAGCGTATGCATACCTGATGACACCACCAACGAGGTTGATGACCGCCGATGCGATCAAACGTCTGCGTGCTTTGGAGGCACACTCCGATTTGGGAGCAGGTTTTGCACTGGCGATGCGTGATCTTGAAATTCGTGGCGCAGGTACAATGCTTGGCGCTAAACAGTCTGGTTTCATAGAGGAAATCGGATTTGATCTGTACAATCGACTATTGGAAGAAGCTATCGCCAAACTAAGAGGCCAGGAAATTGTACGACTCCCCGAAGTTAAAATAGAACTTGATATTGAGTTGCATCTGCCGGTTTCGTATATCCCCGACAACCAGCAGAAAGTTGATATCTATCGTCGTCTGGCAGACTGTGGGAATATTGACGAAGTCGAAAAGATACGTGATGAAGTAACAGATAGATTTGGCAAACCACCTCTTTCTGCAGTAAATCTTTTTGATGCGGCCGGCTTGAAAGTATTATCTGCAATGCTTGAAATAGAAAAAGTTAAAATGAAATTCGGTATGGTTAATCTTTTCTTTGCCGTAGGACGAACACTCACTCGCCCCGAAGTTGAATCATTGCGCAAAGCAACTGACTGTCCGATGGAGTTTGCATTGTTTGATAGAGCACAGATCAATCTTGATCTTAGTCGCATCGACGAACCAACACGCTTGGCTTATCTCAAAGGTGTTGTTGGCAAAGTGTAAGCAAATTGTAGCGTAGCCAGCTTATGGTTTACAAAATCAATACAGTTACAGCGTTAATCCGGTAGTGACTTCTTATGTATGGACAGAGAAAAGAAAAACAGGGCAGTGCGACATTGGTTTATCAAAACTGCACTATCATATCTTGGGACACCATACATTTGGGGTGGGGATGATCCCTCAGGTTTCGATTGTTCGGGGTTTGTGAACGAATGTCTGCTCTCGGCTGGATTGCTTAAACGAGGTGTTGATCTGACAGCCGAACAGTTACGACGCAAATTCTACGACAGAAAAACAGATAAACCGGCAAAAGCTGCGCTCGCATTTCTTGTGGACCGAGAGCAAGACAGGGCGACTCATGTGTCGATATGTTTGGATGAATATTTTTTGATAGGTGCGTCGGGTGGGGATTCACGAACAATCGATAAAAACAAAGCATGGCAGAAGAACGCTTATGTTAAAATAAGGCCAATAACTGAAAAACATTCGCTTGAGTTTTATAAAATAATTCAGGACAAAAAAGAACGAGTCACTCACGTAGGCGGCGAGTGACTCGGGCAGGCAAAGGAATACCAACAGGACAAGGAAGAAGTTGGTAATTTGTGAGATGGTAGTACTAAACTTCTAAAATCGGGGGATCCTCTTTTCTTTGGTCTCCCCACTGTATCCGACATCCGTTTCAGTTGTCGGGGCGTGTTATGTCTATTAGACGCAACTATTCTAACAATGTTCGATTTAATTTTAGTTTTGTTGAAAAAAGTTTAAGAAAGAGAAACAGGACAATTGATCGGACTAATCTGCCGCCCTGATAGCACGGATAATTTCACCCGCCGTTTGGGCATTCATAAGCTCTTCGCGAAGTTCCGGGTACTGGAGTTTTTCGGCAAGTGCTTTGAAAACTTTCAGATACAAAGTGTCATCGTAGGGAGGTGCAGCCATTACAAAAAAGATATGCGATAATGTCCCGTCGGGTGAATCAAAATCGTAGCCAACCGATGACCGAGCGAAGGCGATCATGAAATCTTTGGCCTGTTTTGTCCGAACATGCGGGAATGCGATCCCATTGCCGATACCTGTTGTTGCCTGTCTCTCGCGGTTCATAAGATCGGTGACTAATTTGCTCTTGTTTCCAATTCGATGACCCGATTCGAGCAGGCCAACGAGTTCTTCTATCACCCGAGCCTTACCGCTTGTGCGCCATTTCTCGATTGAGCCGTTTTCGTGAGGTTCAATAACGGTGGTCATCTCGAGTTTGACGAGATCTTCGGTTATGTATCGTGCGAGATTCATAGTTATTTATATCGGTCACATCCTGTAGAAAGTTGAGGGGCTAATAACGTGTGTGCGGAGGGAGTTGTCAAGCGGGGGGGACTTGAATGATAACAAAACTTAATTGAAAATTATGAGAGATTTTGGATGCTGGTGGTATAAGGTAAGAAAGCGTTTAGCGAGTAAAGATACTTGACAAGATTAGCCACGTGTATTAAGTTTCGGACAGGACAGACGGTAGGAACGTCTTTTGTTAAGAACCAGAAAAATGATGGAGGGTGTGTTGAAAAGTTTTCTAAGAAATGTTAGTGTTGTGATTTACATAGCAACTGTACTTTGGGTTGCTCAGGAAGTGAGCGCAACCAAGCCTCTTCCACCTGGTGAGTTTCTATCTGTGAAGGGTGAAGTGATACCTGGTCAATTGGTTAGGTTTGAGTTTGAATCTCACTTTGCCAGGCAGTGTCAAGGGACCGTATCGGCCCAAGTAGTGATAAGTAACTACACGCGGGAGCTGAGCGTTCAAGATTTACAATTATTGCCTTTGGGAGGAAAACGAAGCGATTCGAGGTTTCTTGCTTCCTTCGAAGAAATCATACCGCCCAATGATACAACTAAAATAGAGATAACGGTGCGATGCGATGCATTAACCAAGACAACGGTTCGATACTTAGTCACGACGGAAGAGGTATTCCCGCTCAAGGGCACTGACCCCAGGTCGCTACCCAAAAAACCTAAGACTTACCGAACGAAGGGGGGGACAAAACATTCGCGCGATACGCTTACGGTAGCTCAACTTAGCAAAACTTGGACTATAATTCTGGATTTGAGAAAGCCAGAAGATTTCGATATGGCAAAAGAGATTTTGGGAGCAATTCCAGACTCTTGTGAAGTTGAGAAGGCTCCTGGGCATTATATGATGAAGATGACTTTTGATCTTGCATTGAAATTAGGTGAGAACAGGATTAAAGGCAATCAACCGAAATGGGAACGTGATCTCTGGCAACAGCGGGAAGCGGATTCAATAAAACAGTTGGATCAACATGATGACGGAGAAAAAGAGGAACCAGAAAAACCAGATGTGAGTAGCGACCCAATGTGGTTTGGCAGGGTCGCCCACAGCTTGCTGTGGGTTCATGAAATTCATGCGCATCTTTTACATGTTATACATTAAATGGGATCAAATCTGTTACCTATCACCAGCGTCTAAAGTGTTACCTATGTTCCCGGTTTATACCCTATTCAAAACCCACCATTCTGGTGGGGTACAGAAGAATCTAACCCCATCGCAAACGGATGAGGCACCAAGACAGAAATACCAAGCACTTGGGTCACCCTGTCCATGTCCCATCAGATGTGGACATCTAACGGGCACATTAACAATTCGTCAGGAGGACAGGCCTCCTGACCTACTTCTAATCACTCATTTCCCCTCTATTGACTTTCACTCCGTAAAAGTGTAGTTTTGGCCGGAATTGGTACGGGGAGCAGGGACTTGATTCTGACCCCTTTTTGCCGATAATACAATATGACAAAACAGCTTACGGAGAAATAGTGCCTCATTTTTCGCAAATCAAAAGAAGCCACAATTGTGGCCAGTTAACTAAATCAGATATCGGGAAGCCTGTAACCCTAAACGGATGGGTCGATGGATACCGTAATCTCGGCGGTTTGCTCTTTTTAGACCTCCGCGACCGTTATGGTCTCACTCAGATAGTTATCAATCCTGAATCATTTGACAAAGAAATGCTCGCCGATGCCGAACGGTCCAGAGCAGAATTTGTCGTCGCTGCAATCGGAACAGTCCAGGAACGCCCCGAAGGCACTACCAACCCGAAAATGGCGACTGGTGAAATTGAACTGAATCTTGATAAGTTCTATATTAT
>JAUVAR010000265.1 GCA_030591625.1 Candidatus Zixiibacteriota bacterium | reverse complement strand
TGTAAACAGAGGGATTTTAAGATGTCGCATAATCTTGTGTCCTCGGTATGTCAAACATGTTTTTTTCATAATTGGTGTGCGTTAAACGCTCTACTTTATTAAAATCATCTTTCGTGAGATCGACTCTGTATCAGTCTCTAAACGATACAGGTAAAGTCCCGATGCAACCGTATTACCAGATTCATCAGTTCCATCCCACTTTATATTAAAGCTTCCTGCAGGATACATTTCGTTAACCAGCATTTTTACCGACTGTCCCAAAATATTGAATACTTCCAAACGAACATCCAGAGTCCTCGGAATATCGAAGCTGATAGAAGTTGTTGGATTAAACGGATTCGGATAATTTTGGTGCAGACTAATTGTCCCCGGCAAACTCGCAGATGATTTTACTAAATTAGCAGCTATCATCTGTCCATCCGGAGTCGAAAGTTCAACTGCATCTATTTCAAAGTCTCCCAGACCATCAATGACAACAAGCTCGTTCTCACCACGGGGAAGCCAAAAGCCATCCCAGGAATAAACAATTATATTGAGCTTATCACCGACTATTTGATAATCAAGAATCATATTTTCATTGGGATTGCGAACCAATATCTGATCCGTCGATTCGTTCAAACGGATACTAATATAAACAGCACCGATTTCGCTTTCGGTCGAGTACTTCGCTACAACTGTCTCATCCTCTGAGTAAAAGCCTATAGCTGAAGAAGCAATACTCTCACTAATAAGAGCCTTGCTTGATTGACCGTTGACAACCTGATTGATCAATGCAACCAGATCCGAAATCGAAGCTAATATACCATCCATATTGAGATCAGAATTCGCAAATTGAATCGCACTAAATGGATATAACACCGGATTGATGAAGTAATTCGTAAAGTAAATAACATCCGAAATTTCTGAAGCAAGTCCGTTCAGATTGATATCTCCAATTTTGATATCACCAACTTTTCCTATTCGTACAAAGCCTTCACGATAAATGATAGCAGTCTGTTCAATTTGCAAACCAGTTGAATCTGTCATTGTGTTATCATTGTTTTGCGGTGAATCAAGGAATCTAAATCGGAAAGGAACAGTCATTCCCGAGTATGCCAGATTGGACGAAGTTACCATTGTAAACTTCACAATAGAACCAGACCCAACAGGTAGTAATAGATCGTTACCACCAATGTCAACTATCCCTACTATTCTTGTATTACCAGCGACCGAATTTTCATCGTATGAAACTGAGAAATATTCGAATGACTCAGAACGAGTTCCTACAACCGAATATCCCATCAAACCAAACACTGTTTTATCATAATTGAACAACAAGTTGAAACCACCAATTGGCACCATGTTGTCGATACTTACATTGTAAATAAATTCATCACCCGGAAACATTTCAAGCGTATCAAGCTCAACTTTATATATTGTTGCCGAGTTAATCTTAATTGTCACAACAGAAGTATCAGAAAATCCAAATGGATCGGTAGCAATAAATTCAACATCTGTCATGCCGGTATCAGTAAGTTCTGACTGCCAGTTAAGTAATGCCGGATTACCATCAACAAACGATGCATTCAAAAGAGCTGTGGACCATTCCCATGTCACCGGCTCAAAGTCAGGGTCATTGGCGCGAACGCTCAATGAAAGCATACGACCTGCATCAACTTCATAAATCGAAGGTGCAGTGATAACCGGGTTTCTGTTTCTGTTGACAACTTGAATATATACTTGTTCTTCTGTTGACAAGTCGCCATCGGATGCCCAGATACTGAACACAAACGGTGAACCATCGGATGAATTGGGACCAACAAAATCTGGTGTCCAGCTAAGCTGTCCACTTCCATCACCATTATTTATATATACAGCCCCTGAGGGCTTCGATGTTATCGCAACAATAAGATCATCGTTGTCAGGATCTATTGCAGAAAAATCAACAGCGAGGGTTTCACCTTCAAGAACGTACACAGTACCGGGGCTGTTGATGATCGGCCTACGATTAGGATTTGATACAAGAATTTTTCCGCCAACAAAATCAGGACGGATAGTTGTAGATGTTTCTGATTCAACCAATATCATTTCACCGGCCGGTGGGTAGAATAAAGTATCTATTGTTAAAATTGTACCAGGCTGAGCTGAATTTGAAACTGTGAATAAAGCAGTAAAAACAAGCCCATCACCAATCGCTACCGGGTCTTCTAAAATTTGCATGACTGAAACAACAAAGTGACCATTAATCTGCGATATATTAGATGGGTTTAAAATTTTTGTCTGGATATGTTCAACCCTTGATCCACTATAGCTTATCGATTTAAGTGTCAAAAGTGAGGCGTTGTAAGATATAGGTATAGAGAATGATCCGAGAGTCTCATCATTTCTGATAGAAAACCTCACCGGAACATCCTGACCCGGTCCAGCTTCAGTTGAGTCGATATAAACGACATCAACCAATCCGAATGGATCAGTTTGAGCTTTGACTGACAGGTTAGCCAGACAGAGCACAAAGATACAACTGAGTATTAGTAAAAACCTCAATCTCACTCTCAATCTCATAATTTCAAATTACCGCAACGCTTAATCTCCGCTCACCATTGAGCAATATTTAGACCAGAATACGTCTTAATCATTCGGATTTTCCAAGTATCCGGCTTGGAATTCCGAAAACGTATTAAATTTAACGAGTGCTCAGCTTATGTCCGTATAAGCGCAAGAACCTCACAGGGTTACACGACCAAGACCATAGTGTTGGAAGTTTCCAATACCTATCTGGCTATATAAATTCTCCTGCGAAATCTTGTAAGAAGAAAGGTGAGGTAACCAAAACGAGCAAAATCGCTTCGTAGAATTTGTTCCAAATCTGCAACAAATTGCATATACAGCGATTCTTTAATTCTCAACCATCCAAGTTGAGATCCTAAGGTGACTCCATAGCCCGAGGCTACATTAATTGAGGTGGGTACAACGGTCATCTTTGGTATGTTAAGTGGTCTAACTTTCATCTCTAACAAATCAGAAATCTATTATCTCTGCTCCTTTCAAATAAGTGCCCCCGAAAAGGGATTAACCTTTCCGGGGAATCACTATAATATATGCCAACTATCTTATTTCAGCAAGACAGCTTTCTTGGTTTCTGAGAAGGAACCTGCTTCTAATTTGTAGAAGTAGATACCGGAAGCCAATTCAGAGGCATCCCATTCATAAACAACTGCACCAGCAATATCAAAACCGTCAACAGATTCAACAACCTGACCTGTGACATTATAGAATGTCAAAGTCCAGTTGGAAGCTGTAGGCAGCATGAAGCTGATAGTAGCTGTTGGGTTGAATGGGTTAGGATAGTTCTGTCCCAACGAGAAGTTGGTAGGAACATTCTTAGCTGATACTGGAGTACCATCGTAAGTAGCAAATTCAACGCTGATGACGTCACCGTCGATCGCAAGGAATTCACCACTGAAGCTAGTATTAGCTTCAAGACTGAATACAACAACATTAGTATTTGTGCCGTCAAAACGGTATTCCATAGTCATGTTGCTATTAACCAATACTGGAGTCTGGTTACCAACAAGAACGATAGCGGCAGCACCCATCTCAGAAGAGACAGAAACTGTATTGTTATCGGTCGAGTAGTTAGCAGTTACAGGATTGGTCTTAGGATAAGGAAGAGCGTCACCAATGACTACACGAATCAAGTAAACCAAGTCAGCAACTGACAAAGCAATACCATCAGCGTTAGCATCAGAGGCAGCGATAGAGGCCTGGACCTGATCTGAACCAGCTGGTCCAAATGCAGTCAAACCACTAATGAAGTAGTTGGTGAACATAACAGCATCAGCAATTTCGTATGCGAGGCCGTTAAGGTTAAGGTCGCCACGATCATCAATGAGATCAGCACAGGCGATCATGATTCCACCATTTTGGAAGTCGATGTTAGCATCGG
>JAUVAR010000015.1 GCA_030591625.1 Candidatus Zixiibacteriota bacterium | reverse complement strand
TTGGATTAGGAGGCGGCTATGAAAAGACAAATACCAATATTCTTAGTGTTCCTGTTCGGTGTGATAATGCTTTTTCAGTTTTTTGTCCCACACGAATATTCGCAAGAGGTTTACAAATATCTGCTCGATTGGATTATCGTTATCGGCATCTTTGCCGTCGCGATCGGAATCTGGTCTCTCTTTAAGGTAGCAGTTGAGAAAGTGAGGAATCGCAAAGAGGGATGGCAGTATTCTTATGTCACCCTGGCCGGACTATTTGCGATGCTCATATTCGGATTCACCAGCCGCAATGTTGAAGGTGGTGAATGGGGATGGTTCTTCGTCTTCGTTTCTGCTATTCTGCTGACGGTAGGTATGATTCTTCAGGCGATGGTTGACCGGAAGAAATCAGGATTGTATGGTGGCGCGGCTGTTGGTTTCGTTATCATTTCAATAATTATCGCAATATTTGACAACGCCTGGGCATTCCACTTTGGAACGGCTGAAGGTTTGAGTGCAACGATGTTTGTGACTTTCTTTGATTATATTTTGATTCCAATCTTCGCAACGATGTTCTCGCTGCTTGCGTTTTTTATCGCCTCGGCGGCGTATCGAGCGTTCCGTGCGAGAAATGTGATGTCGAGTCTATTGCTAATTGCCGCGTTAATAGTGATGCTTCGGTTCAACCCATTGCTTGAACCTATTTTTGGAATGGGGCTGAGCAAGACTTCTCTCTGGCTGATGAACGTGCCGAACATGGCCGCGCAACGAGCTATTATTATGGGAGTGGGGCTTGGGATTGTAGCTACCGCCCTGAAGGGTATTCTTGGCATCGAACGTAACTATATGGGCAAAGGGTAGAGAGGACCAATTATGAATATATTTGACAAGTTTATGAGCCTTGACCGGCGTTGGGTTTTTCTCTTCCTGATCATTGTTTGTGTCATTGCACATCGCATGGACTATGAGGTTCCAATTTTGGTCGAACCTGAAGTACAGTCGATTTATGATCGGATCGAAAGTCTTGAACCGGGTGAGATTGTATTTATCCCGCTTGATTATGATCCCGGCTCGATGGCAGAGTTGCATCCGATGGCGTATGCGATTATTGAGCAGTGCTGGCGAAAAGATCTGAAAGTTATTATCACCGCGCTATCTCAAAATGGTCCCGGCCTGGCCGATCAGGCTCTTCGGGAAATAGCCGATTCGGTCAAACTTGACCGAACCTACAACGGTGTGTTCTTTGAGGGTCGCGAAATTGTTAACGGTATTGACTATTGCTTCTTAGGATATAAGCCGTATCCGTCGATGGTTATTCTTGCTATGGGGCAGGATTTTAGAATCCCGTTCCCATTAGATTACTATGGGACACCGGTTGATTCAATTCCTATGATGCAGGGTGTCAAGAATTACGATGATATAGCGTGTGCCATAAATATTTCGGCTACAAACTCGACTGACTATTGGATTTCTTATGGCCAAGCGCGGTTCAATTTTCCGCTCGCTGTTGGTATTACGGGAGTTTCGGTAGCGCAATATTATCCTTATCTCGGATCGGGCCAACTATTCGGCCTGATGGGTGGAATGCTTGGTGCGGCTGAGTACGAAGAATTGGCCGACAATCCTGGCCCTGCTAAGAAAGGGATGAAAGTGCAGCTTCCGGCTCACATGGTTATTATCGGTTTTGTTTTGTTAGGTAATATAGGATTCTTTATGAGCAAGCGCAGAAAAAAGCGTGACAGCAACGTAGGAGGCAACTAATGGACTTCGGAACATTTCTCTGGACGACATTTGCAGCCTTCCTGACACTGGCTACATTCTCGTTCCTCTACAAAGATAACCCGTTTTATAAGTTTGCTGAACATCTCGTGGTTGGAACGTCGGCAGGCTATTTTATCATCATTCTCTGGCATAATGGTCTGGTTCAGAAGCTTGCTTACAACTCTCTTGAGGATGGCACCTGGTACTTGCTGTGGCTCGACTCGTCGAAGCCACTGTACCTTATACCGGCCTTTCTCGGGATTTTGATGTGGACTCGTTTCTCAAGCAAGTATGCCTGGATCTCTCGCTGGCCGATGGCTATGTACATTGGTATCGGGGCTGGCGTCGCAGTCCCTCTGGAGATGAAAGCTCGTGTTAATGAGCAGCTCTTTGCGATGTTGCGACCGATCGACTGGGCGAACTTCTTCGGCCATGACGGTATGACCTTATTTGAGCGTGTGGTGGATATTGGCTCCGGGATGTCACAAATAATTGTTTTTGGAGGTGCTATTGCAGCTCTGGTTTATTTCTTCTTCTCGAAGGCGCATACCGGCGTGGTAGGAGGAGTGGCCAAGTTTGGTATCTGGATCCTTATGATCGGTTTCGGGGCTTCATTCGGTTTTACGGTGATGGCTCGAATATCATTGTTTATTAACCGCATTCAATATATGGATGACGTTTGGATAAACGCCGCCTTTGATTCAACCAACGAGAACTATCATGCAGGATTTCAGGTGATGTTCTGGTTGATTGCTTTATTGGTTGTAGGCTATACGATCAAAGAGATAGTTGAGCATTTGAGTAATAAGTCAAAACCGGATGCTGCCGCATAAAATAAATAGAATTTTATAAATTTATTATTCCGCCGATCTAATTAGGTCGGCGGTTTTTTTTATATGAAAATCAATCATTTTTTTTAGTTGGCAAAGCGTATAACAAGATATATTAATGTTTGATGTCAATTATGTTAGTCCGTCCGGCATAAGGAGTTACGGATGTTTTCTGAAAGTGTCACTATAATCAAAGGAACCACAATGAGTTACGGGGTAGTGATTTATTGAGATGGTTAAGTCGGTGTTGGTGATAAAGTTAACGGAGGATATTTAAAAATAGTTTAAAAAATGCCTTGACATACAGGCAAATTTTTCCTAAATATTTCTCGGTATGAGGAACCACCCTAATGTAGTGCAATTCCATAAATGGGTAGGAATTAGAGAAACACAGGGAAAGTGAGGTGGTTTATGACTCGGATAAAAGAAAACGCCGAGACTGAAACCAACGCCGTGATTACCGCAACCGAGGAAAAACCTAAGAAGGGCAAGCTTTCAACGGCTGAAGCCCGCAGGGAGTATCAACGCCGGTATTATCAGATGCATAAGGAAAAGGCGAAAGAGTACCAGCGTCAGTACAATTTAACGCATAAGAAGAAGGCTCGTGGGCGAGGTAAGTCCAGTTTTGATGCGCCGCGCGAAGTATTGCGATCGACGTTCAACACTGGCGACCTTATGCACTCGCCGGTCGAAAAAACATTGAAGATGCTCCAAAAGATCATCGACGGAGAACGCCTCTTTACGATGTAGAAGAGATTCCGCAATGAATTTATGCGGTCTTTCGGATGTCCGGACAGACCGCCTTCTCCGTTGCCCTTGAATTAACCAGCAGGTATGCTGATAATCTGAACATTCACATAGGAATGTGGCCGGGGTACGTATGACGAAGAAGACAGTCTCATCAAAAAAGAAGACCTCAACGAAGACATCTCAGAAAAAATCAACTGGTAAAAAGAAGGTTGTAGCTAAGGCTGCATCCGGGAAATCATCTATAAAAAAGAAAGCAGTTAAGAAAACTGCGACGACCAAGACGGTTGGAAAGAAAAAGACCTTGACGAAAAAAACGACAACTAAAACGGCGGCAAAGCCTGCTGCGAAGAAAACAACCAAGCGCAAATCTGCTGATACTGCAACACCTAAGAAGAAAAGTTATACTGGCAAGTATTATTACTACTTTGGTGGTGGCAAAGCTGATGGTAAAGCCGAGATGAAAGAACTTCTCGGTGGTAAAGGTGCCAATCTGGCTGAAATGACTAATGCTGGTGTCCCTGTCCCCCCTGGATTTACTATAACAACTGAAGTCTGTACTGCTTTTTATGAAAGCTTTATGGAAGTTCCATCTTCTATTGATGCCAAGATGGATGAATATATGACTAAGTTAGAGAAAGAAACTGGTCGTAAGTTAGGTGATTTAGAAAAGCCGCTATTGGTATCTGTTCGGTCGGGAGCGAAATTCTCAATGCCTGGCATGATGGATACGATTTTAAATCTTGGTCTTAATGAAGAGACATTAGAGGCACTTGCCAAAGAGACTGGCAACATGCGTTTTGCTTTGGATAATTACCGTCGGTTTATTTCGATGTTTGGTAATGTTGTTTTGGGTATCGACAAAGATGTTTTTGAAGATGTCATTACCAAGAAGAAAAAAGATCGTCGGATTAAGCAGGATAGTTCGCTTCAGGTGAATGACCTTAAAGAAATCGTCAAGAGATATAAACAGATTGTAAAGCGTAAGACCGGTGAGCCATTCCCGGATGATCCTTCGGCTCAGCTTCGTTTGGCTCGTGACGCTGTACTTCGTTCATGGAATAATCCAAGAGCGATTACATATCGCCGGATGGAAAACATCCCTGCTGATATTGGAACGGCTGTTAATATTCAGGCGATGGTCTATGGTAATATGGGGAACACTTCCGGTACGGGAGTTGGCTTCACACGTAACCCTTCGACTGGTGAAAAAGAATTCTTTGGTGAATATCTGGTTAATGCTCAGGGTGAAGATGTAGTTGCTGGTGTTCGTACGCCTCTGCCGATTTCAGAATTAGCTAACGATATGCCTGCTGTATTTAAGCAGCTTAAAGCTATCACAACAAAGCTTGAGAAGCATTATCGTGACATACAGGATTTTGAGTTTACTGTCGAAAAGGGTAAGCTTTATATGCTTCAGACCCGTTCCGGCAAGAGAACTGTTCAGGCGGCAATTAAAATCGCTGTTGATATGGTCAAAGAAAAGCTTCTGACCAAAGAAGAAGCTATCATGCGTATTAATCCGGGGTCGATTGATCAGGTTTTGCATCCGACCATTGATCCCAAGGCTAAGTTTGATGTACTGGCCAAAGGTTTGCCGGCATCACCAGGAGCTGCATCGGGTAAAATTTATTTCACGGCTGAAGATGTTGTTAATGCTAGCGGAAAACAATCGATTATTCTTGTGCGTGAAGAGACCAATCCTGATGATATTGAAGGTATGAACGTAGCTGTTGGTATCCTCACTGCTCGTGGTGGGATGACCTCTCATGCGGCAGTTGTTGCCAGAGGTATGGGGAAATGCTGTGTGTCGGGCGCGGAGTCGATCAGAGTAAATGCTTCCAAGAAGAAACTTCAGATAGGCCGTCTTACCCTCAAAGAGGGTGAGGTTATTACACTCAATGGTTCGACTGGTGATATTATATTGGGTGAAGTGGCTACTGTTGAGCCAGAATTGTCCGGTGAGTTTTCACAGTTGATGGAATGGGCTGACGAGATCAAGTCATTGAAAGTTCGTGCCAACGCTGATGTCCCTCGTGATGCCAAAAAGGCAATTGAATTTGGAGCTGAAGGAATTGGACTTTGTCGTACTGAGCATATGTTCTTTGCCGATGATAGAATCCCGCTAGTTCAAGCAATGATTCTGGCTGATAATCCTGCCGACCGTCAGGAAGCTTTAGATAAATTGATGCCGATGCAGAAGAAAGATTTCAAGGGTCTTTTAGATGCTATGCAGGGATTCCCTGTTACGATTAGAACTTTGGATCCACCACTACATGAGTTCCTTCCGAGGCTTGATGAAGTAGTGGCAAAGATTGAGGCTCTTGATAAGAAGCATGACGATTACGAAGAAGATATGGAAGCTCTACAGCGAACGGTCAAACGGATTGAAGATCTTAAAGAGATCAATCCTATGCTCGGGCATCGCGGTTGTCGTTTGGGTATTATGTATCCAGAGATTACTGAGATGCAGGTTCGTGCAATTATCACGGCTGCCTGTGAACTGCATAAGGCTAAAAAGAAAGTATTCCCTGAGATTATGATTCCGCTTATTGGTCATGTTAATGAGTTTAAGCATCAGAAGGAAATCGCAATCAGAGTTGCGGAAGAAGTTATTAGTCGTATGCGAGTCAAGGAATTCAAATATAGTATTGGAACAATGATTGAAATTCCAAGAGCTGCACTTACTGCCGATGAGATTGCTGAAGAGGCTGAGTTCTTTAGCTTTGGTACTAATGATCTCACTCAGATGGCGATGGGCTTCTCTCGTGACGATGCAGGTAAGTTCCTGACTCATTATGTGGACAATGGGATTTTACCGCATGATCCTTTCATTTCGATTGATCAGGCTGGTATTGGTCAGTTGATTCAGATGGGTAAAGACAAAGGTCGCGCAGCTCGCAAAGACCTGAAGATCGGAATCTGTGGTGAGCATGGTGGTGATCCTGAATCGATTGAGTTCTGCCACAGGGTCGGACTTGATTACGTTTCTTGTTCGCCATATAGAGTACCTATTGCTCGTCTTGCTGCCGCTCAATCGGTAATCAAGTTTGATGGTAAAGTTCGCAAAGGCAAAAAAAAATAGCTACAAATAGCTAATACTATGACAGGCAGGGTCGTTACTTATAGTAACGGCCCTGTTTTTTGAAAAGAGATATATTCCGGGCTAAAGGAATGACTTGACAAATCGGAAAGATTATACCTTTCTTTGCCGACAGCCATAGGTAGTTTAAAATATCGACTTAACTATAGGTTGTTTATTGAGAGTTATTCAAAGAAAGCAAGCAATGTGGTAACTTGTTGGAGTATAAATTGTTATGAGACATGAACTTGATTATATATTTCGTCCTCGATCAGTTGCTGTGATCGGAGCCTCGACCCGAAAAGGAACTATAGGTCGTGAAACTCTTCACAATATCTTTATGGCTGAATATACTGGTAAGGTCTTTCCGGTAAATCCGAAAGCATCTGTTATACATTCTATTAAAGCGTATTCGACAATCTTGGATGTTCCTGATGCTGTTGATCTAGCTATTATCATAGTGCCCAAGGCAAGTGTACCTGAAGTGGCTCGTCAATGCGGACAGAAAGGTGTTCGTGGACTGGTTGTAATTACGGCTGGATTTTCTGAGGTTGGCGGGGCAGGTAAGGTGCTCGAAGATGAGCTCATAAGTGTTATCCGTGAGTATGGTATGCGGATGGTTGGACCTAACTGTTTTGGTATTGTTAATACTGATCCTAAAGTTGCTCTCAATGCTACCTTCGGGAAGACTTATCCCAAGCGAGGGAATATTGGGTTCATTACTCAATCGGGTGCGATGGGTGAAGCTATTATGAGCCAGGCTAAAGAGCTTGATATTGGTTTTTCGATTGTGGCATCAATCGGTAACAAGGCTGATATCTCATCGAATGATATGCTGAGTTATCTCAAAGATGATCCTGATACTGATGTTATACTTATGTATCTTGAGAATTTTGGTAACCCCCGTAATTTCACTCAAATAGTGCGTGAACTTTCCAGAACCAAACAGGTCGTTGCGGTGAAGTCGGGACGTACCAAACTTGGAGCTAAGGCTGCGTCGTCTCATACCGGAGCATTAGCAGGTCTTGACGTTGGGGTTGATGCAATTTTTGAGCAGACTGGTGTTATGCGGGTTGAGACAGTTGAAGAACTATTCGATGTTGCTGCAGCTCTCTCGAATCAACCTGTCCCAAAAGGGAATCGTGTTGCTATTATTACCAATGCAGGTGGACCGGGAATTCTTGCTACTGATGCACTGATTAACAATGGGATGGAAATGCCTGCGCTGGCTGCGAGTACTATAAAAGAATTACGAAAGTTTTTGTCGGCGGATGCATCGTACTCCAATCCTTTAGACCTTGTTGCCGGAGCTGCCGGACCGGAATTCAATAAAGCTTTGAAGGCGATGGTAAAAGACAAGCGGTATGATACGATAATTCCGATTGTTGTACCTCCGGTTACAATTGACCAGGAAGATGTCTCCAGAAATATTTGGGAAGCGATCAAAGATACCGACAAGACGATTTTGTCATGCTTCATGGGGGCGGGACATGGCTCTCCGGCGACTGAGTATCTAAGAAAACGTGGTGTGCCTGTTTATATTTTCCCGGAAGCGGCTGCCAAGACATTAGCGACTATTGACGGGTACCAAAAATGGCTCAAAAAGCCAAAAGGGAAATATCGCAATTTCAAAGTTGATACGGATCGGGTAAAGCAGATATTGCATGATTCATTTGATGGTCCCGATGGAGCTGTTGTTGGGGAAGCTGCTATTGAAATACTTCACTGCTATGGCATTCCTGCTGCTCGTTATAAGCGGGTTTCATCGGAGAAGGATGCCCTTATGGTAGCTCGTGAGATTGGTCTTCCGGTTGTAATGAAAATTGCATCTCCGACTATTTTGCATAAGACTGAAATGGGTGGGGTGATGGTTGACCTTCGTTCCGACAAAGAAGTGCGGTCTGCATTCAAAGAACTACAAAAGAGAGTTGGTAAGCTCAAGAAAGGCCAAACTTTCTCGGTTGATATTCAGCAGATGGTTTCAGGTGCGGTGGAGACTGTAATTGGAATGACAACTGACCCCTCATTTGGACCGCTTATAATGTTCGGGCTGGGTGGGATATATGTCGAAGTGATGAAAGATGTAGCATTCAGGATCAATCCGCTGACCGATGTCAGTGCTCGTGATATGATTAGATCACTTAGGTCTTATCCGCTTTTAACCGGGTTTAGAGGTGCTCTTCCGGTCGATCTGAAGATTATTGAGGAGACTCTATTGCGACTTTCTCAACTGGTGAAGGATTTTGACTGTTTCTCCGAGATCGATATAAATCCGTTTATAGTCTCTCCCGACCGGTCGAGCTGTAAAGCGGTAGATGCTCGTTTCATAGTCAAAGGCTGTCCATATTAATATCACTTGAGCTTTTTAGCTAACGGCTCTATCTTTCTGCCGAATTCGTCGGACTAACTCCGGTGGATCAGAAATTTAATAATTATGGAGCTCGTGGATGCGCTACGAAATCAGATCAATTGGCATTTGGTCAGTAATCAAGGTTCTATTCTTTCTCAACGGATTTGCAGGATTTGCGGCCGGGTTTGTTATGGCGGTATTTACTGCCTTAGCACTCACTATTTCCGGGGCTGTCTTTTTGCAGGAATTCAATGTCGATTCAGCTGAGATGTCATTAGGGTTTTTGTTTATTTTATATCCTGTAATAGGTGCAATTGGTGGATCTGTTTTTGGGACATTTGTCTCACTTGTGGCAGTTATGTTTTATAATCTGCTCTCAAGACTGGTTGGTGGAATTGAAATTGATATCGCACTAACTGACAATAAAAAGCAATCTGAAAATGTTGCTCCGTTACCGCAGACTAAGACTACTACAACTGCACAGACAGCAAAGCAGACTCTACCACCACTACCTTCGGCGCATCGAAATATGCCAATCCATCAGGATGATCCTGTGCAACAGGTTGAACCTGCCCATCAGGATAAGCCTGTGCAGCCGCCTAAACCAGATATGCCTATCGAGAAGGTAGAGCCTCTTGATGATAAAAGAGTTGATAAGGACAACCGAGAATGACACCAAAAGAAGTTAGAGTACGAATCGCACCCTCACCGACCGGGTACCTTCATGTAGGCACCGGACGAATGGCAATAGCTAATTATTTGCTTGCACGTCACGCAGGTGGGAAGTTTTTGGTTCGGGTTGAAGATACCGACAAAGAACGTTCCAAGGCAGAATTGATTGAGCCGATCTTGGAGGCATTGAAGTGGCTGGGGTTGGAATGGGACGAAGATATTCTGTATCAATCAAAACGAATAGATCATTATCGTAAATTTTCCACTCAGATGATTGAGTCGGGACATGCTTATCGTTGTTTTTGTTCGCCGGAATTGCTAACTGCCGACCGTGAAAAGGCGAAAGCTGAAAAAGGTCCGATGCGTTACAACAGACGCTGTCTGTCGCTATCTGATGATGAAGTCAAGAATAAGTTAGATGCTGGTGAAAAATTTGCTACACGTATTCGTATGCCGGAAGGTGCTACAACCTATAATGATCTGGTCTCGGGTGATATCACGAGGCAGAATGAAGAGATTGAAGATTTTATTATCGCTCGTTCGGATGGGTCGGCAACATACAATCTTGCGGTTGTCATTGATGATCATGACATGAGAATAAGTCATGTAATTCGTGGAAACGATCATATAACGAATACGTTCAAACAGATTCATATTTACAAAGCTCTCGGATGGGAACTTCCTATTTTTGGTCATGTGCCATTGATCCTTCGTCCGGATAAAAAGAAAGTATCAAAACGACTTGGTGATAAAGATGTCTCGGAGTATCGTAATGAAGGGATATTGCCTGATGCGATGTTCAATTATCTTTCATTACTTGGCTGGTCGCCAAAAACTGATCGTGAAATTTACAGTCCAAAAGAGTTAATTGAAATTTTCGATGAAACACATTTCAATGCCGCCAATGCTGTTTTTGATGAAGAAAAACTTGAGGCGTTCAACCGCGAACATATTCAACTAATGTCTGATCATGATATCGCCGCGACATTAGCACCAATGTTGGTTGAGGCCGATCTTACTACCAAGTATTGGCTCGAAACAAGATGGGAATACTTACGAGATGTGGTTACTCTTTTGAAACCTCGTGCTCGCAGACTTTCTGACTTTATTGAATTGAGTTCGTACTTTTTCTTAGCGCCTGTTGAGTATGATGAGAAGGGTAGGGCGAAACAGTTTGTTCCTGAAACGATCCCAATTTTAGAAGGATTGGCTGAGCGTTTTGAAGGATTGAACGAATTTACTCTTGAATCGACCGAAAAGGCACTTGCCGATGAGGCGGAAAAGTTGGAAATTAAAAAAGGAAAACTAATCCACCCGACCAGACTTGCTGTCTCCGGGATATCGCAGGGACCTGGTTTGTATGATATATTAGCTACTCTCGGACAGGAGACTGTTGTTGAGAGAATAAGAAAAACAATTGAGGTCATTAAAAAAGTGACCGCCTAAATAGATAGAATGAGGAAAAATGTCTAATACAAAAGAATATATCGGTGATGTCCTTCGTCGCGCAATTAAAGGCGAAGAGGATGGGCTTTATTTCTATGGTAAGCTTGCTGAAAATGCGACAAACAAAGAAGCTAAGCAGAAACTTGAAGGTCTTCGCGACGATGAAGTTCGGCACAAGGCTACGCTGATAGCGTTATTCGAAAAACATGTCGGCGGTGAAGTTGGTGAACTTCCAGAAAAAGGAATCAACGCACTGGCCGAAGTCTTTCGTAAAGGTCATCTGTTTGAACGCAAGACCGAAATGGAGTTTATAACTATTGCTATTGAGGCAGAACTTGCTGCAACGAAGTATTATCAGGAAGAACGAGACCTGGTTGATGATCCGACATTTAAAGAGATTTTTGATAAATTGGCCGACGAAGAGCATCATCATTACGAATTACTACAGGCTGAAAAAGATGCACTTGCCGGTAATTATAGTTGGTTTGGATTCGATGAAGGTTCTCCGATGGAACATTGAGCTTTCTTTGGTCTGACCTGATAGGAGGAGATCTGATGGAATGGGAATGTGAAATTTGTGGGTTTATTCATGACGGTGATGAACCGCCTGAAAATTGTCCGATCTGTAGTGCTCCAAAAAGTAAGTTTGTCAAGAAGGACAAAGAGCAAGAATAGTTTTACCGGCTTTGCTGGTCTGAGCATAGGAATGACATGAGGGATAAAATTGAGCTTTGAACAAACAAAAACAGAAGTACGATTGAAGTCGGGTGATACTGCTCCTGATTTCACTCTTAAGTCGCATAATGAAGGTGAATTGAATCTTGCCTGGTATCAGGGGCGTAAAAATGTAATTGTAGCATTTTATCCCGGTGACTGGACTCCGGTCTGTTCCAATCAGATACCTAATTATCAAAACGATATTGAGAAATTTGAAAAGTATGACACCCAGATTCTTGCGATCTCGGTTGATTCGGTCCCATGTCATAAAGCTTGGGCCAAGTCGCTGGGTGGGGTATCATTCCCAATTATGGCTGATTACTTCCCGCATGGTGAAGTAGCCCGGTCGTATGGTGTTCTTCTTGACAGAGGTTATGCCGACCGAGTGATTTTTATAATCGATAAGAGTGGGATAATCAGATTTGTTGATCATGTTCCGCTCAGCGATCTCCCCAATAACGATAAACTGTTCGAGCAATTAGAAAAACTGAATGGATGAGAACAGTTGCTTCTTTGAGTTTGAAAAAGAGCTATCATTCGGGGCACAAACTATAAAGAACGCTGTTACATTTTGACAATATGAATAATCCAATTAACAAAGAAGAACTCTTCGATATCACTTTTATCGGAGCCGGGCCGGTCGCTCTCTACGGGATGTATTACGCCGGTCTTAGGATGACTAAATTTAAGGCTATCGACATGCTTGGTGAACCAGGTGGTGGATTGATGGCGCTATATCCAGAAAAATATATTTATGATGTCGCCGGATTTCCTAAGGTGTTAGCGAAAGACCTGACTCGTCAAATGTGTGAACAGGCGGATCAATATCCACACGAGACTTGTCTCGGTGAGAAAGTTATCAAATTAGAACGCACAGAAGATGAAATTATCGTTTTGACTACAGACAAAGGGAAGCATTATTCCAAAACTGTGGTGATCTGTGCCGGATTGGGTGCATACATTCCGTAACGACTCGATATTCCGAATGTGATCGAACTTGAAGGGGCGGGTGTATATTATTTCATTCGGAAAGTTAGTGATTTCAAAGATAAGGATGTGTTGGTTGTTGGAGGAGGAGATTCGGCCTTTGATTATTCGATGCTGGTCGAACCAGTTGCCAAATCGGTAGTGCATATTCATCGCAATGATTTCTTCTCGGCTCACGAAGACTCGGTCCGCAAGGTGCGGGAATCATCGGTTGAATTGCTGGTGCCATTTTGGGAGGTCCAAGAGATCAAGGGTGAGGAATGGGTTGAAGAGGTTACAATAGTGGAGACTCGTTCTGGTGAGGAAAGAACATTTCCTGTTCAGGCGATAGTGTTTAATATCGGTTTCCTTACAAATCTTGGTCCGATAGAAGATTGGGGTCTTGAGATCGATAAAAATTCGATCAAAGTTGACAGTCGGATGCGTACTAATATTGAGGGTGTGTTTGCGGCTGGTGATATTGTCACCTATGATGGTAAATTGAAGTTAATTTCAACCGGATGTGGTGAAGTTGCGGTGGCGGTTAACAACGCTAAAAACTATATTGACCCAAAAGCAAAAGTAAGCCCGGGTCATTCAACCGACCGTCACGATATGGTCCAGCGCAAATGGGCGCGTCGGGAAAAGGCTGCTGCCGGCAAAGAAAAGCCGGATGCACCAAAACCGGAGTAAGACAGCGATATGTTACACACCTTGCCGAATGAATATAGAGAAGCTTCGAATGAGGAACTCTCCGAGCGAATAGAGGCTGCCCGAGCAAAGCTCGGGGACAAACTTTGTATCTTGGTGCATCATTATCAGCGGGTGGAAGTTATCGGATTTGGCGATCATGTTGGTGACAGTTACGGGTTGTCTAAAATTGCTGCCGAGAAAAAAGGTGCTTCTGTTATTCTGTTCTGTGGGGTGCATTTTATGGCCGAATCGGCTGATATTCTAACTGGTCCCAATCAAGATGTCTATCTCGCTAATCCATTGGCGGGCTGTCCGATGGCTGATATGGCAGAAATGGCTGATGTAATGGAAGCCTGGGAATGTCTAAAACCGTTTGGTGCCGATGAAAATATTATGCCGGTATCATATATGAATACAGCTGCCGGATTGAAGGCATTTACCGGGCGTATGGGGGGCGTAATTTGTACTTCATCAAATGCCGATGCAGCTATGGATTATGCTTTGAGCCGTCGTGATAAGGTCTTTTTCTTCCCCGATGAGAATCTTGGTGTCAATACCGGGATAAAATATGGGTTAAAGCCGGAAGAAATGGTTATTTGGGACTTTTCTCTTGAGCAGGGTGGACTTTCTCGGGAACAGATTGAGCGGGCAAGGGTTATTCTCTGGAAAGGACATTGCCACGTTCACACCAACTTTACTGCCGAACATGTTCGGCAGGTCAGGGAAGAAAACCCTGAGGTGAAGATTCTGGTTCATCCGGAATGTACACCTGAGGTTGTCCAGGCTGCTGATGCTTCGGGATCGACAAAATTTATTGTCGAATATTGCGAGCAGGCCAAGCCCGGAAGTGCGATAGCAATAGGTACGGAGATTAATTTGATTAACCGCATGGCCCTGGAGTATCCGGATAAGAAGATTTTTGAGCTCTCAGGACAAACCTGTCCTGTATGTGCGAACATGTATCGCACTACGCTTAACGATCTTGCTTTTACGCTTGAAAATTATGCCGATCTAAAGCCGATCAGAGTGAGCGATAAACATCGTTCCGATGCTCTCCTCGCTTTGGAAAAAATGCTTGAATTGGTATAAATTATAGGCTATATAGGTCCGAGATACTCGAATCGAGAGGATCGCATGCAGTTGGATCAAACTTAATTATACTTGAAAATTGTGATTTTATAGATAGAGGTTTTGCTGAATGAATATTGAAGTTTTAGTTCCGCAAATGGGTGAATCAGTTCTTGAGGGAACGATTCTCGAATGGAAAGTCAAAGTTGGTGAAAAAGTATCTGTTAATCAGTCTCTTGTTGAGTTGATGACAGATAAAGTAAATGTTGAAATTCCGTCCGAATTTGATGGCATACTAACTGCACAGCTTGTAGCTGAGGGAGAAGTCGTTGCTGTTGGTGCGGCTGTATGTACAATTGATGATGGAAAGGCGGGAGTTGCTCCTAAACCGGCTAAAGCTGAGAAGACTGTTGCCAAAGCGGCACCGTCTCAGACTGCTGCTTCAACTGTAGCAGTTGCGTCCTCTGGTGGAGGTTCAACATCTGTGGCAACACCAACTTCATCTGTTGCTACTACGGGAGCAATTGGTAAAGGGAAACTATCTCCTAAAGTTCGCATGATGATTCGTGAATACGGAATTGATGCTTCTGTGATTAGTCCTACCGGTAAAGATGGTCGGGTGAAAGTAGAAGATGTCCTGCGTGCGGTTGAAGGTCGTTCTACTACGAGCGGATTTTCGACTGATACTCCACCACCTCCAGTTCTACCAATGAGCGCTGCCCCGGCTGCTCCTGTCGGACAGCTGACTATGGAGCCTGCACCACCTAAAGTAAAAGTTGAAATCCGAGTTTTTGAGCCGATGCCTGCAAATCTTCGTGAGACACGATCACCGCTGGCCGGTGCCCGTAAGATGATTTCTGATCACATGGTTAATTCTGAGGCTACTTCCGTGCATGTGACAACATTTGAGGAAATTGATCTGACTGAATTGGCTGAATGGCGCAATGAAATCAAGGGCTCATTTAGAGCAACGTATGGTGCCAATATTACGTTCTTGCCGTTCATTATGAAGGCTGTTTGTATTGCTCTTAAAGAATTCCCCACGATGAACGCATCGATGACACAAGATGAAATCATCGTTAAGAATTATTACAACATCGGCGTTGCAGTCGCTCGTGAAGAGGGACTGATTGTACCGGTAATCAAGAATGCGGACCGCAAATCAATTGTTGAGCTTGCTGTTGAAATAGCTGAATTAGGTGACAAAGCGAGAACAAACCGATTGATGCCTGATGATGTGTCAGACGGTACGTTCACATTAACCAATGCCGGCATGTTTGGTGCCACTGGTTCAACCCCTATTATAAGCCAGCCTCAGGTTGCAATCTTAGGGATTCATGCAATCGCCAAGAAGCCTTGGGTTGTTAACGATGAAATAGTGATTCGCCATATTTCAAATTTTGGAATGTCGTTTGATCATCGCTTGATTGATGGTCATACTGCGGTGCAATTTTTGCATCGTGTTCATGAGTATTTGGCTGATGTTCGTAACATTTTGTTATACTTACGCTAATGATTGTTGCAGCTCAACAAGCTCTATATGGCTGGCATCTGGCACTCGGTAAAGTTGAATACTCAAAAGTACATGAGTGGCAACATGGTTTAGTTAGTATGCGCGCGAATGGTTTTGCTCGTGATACAATAATTACCGTCGAGCATCCACCGGTTGTAACGGTTGGCAAGGATGGACATTCAGAAAATTTCGAGAACCTCGAAATGAAGCCGATTATGGTTGAACGGGGTGGGGATGTTACCTATCATGGCCCCGGACAATTAGTTGTTTATTTTATCTTTAACCTTACTCGACGGGGGCGTGATATCCATAAGTTTATGTCTGATATTCAGGATGGAATTATTATGACGCTCGCTTCACATGGGATCAAAGCACGCAAAGATAAAGAACTGACTGGTGTTTGGGTCGGCGATAAGAAGATTGCTTCGGTTGGTGTCGCGGTTAAGAAATGGATTACTTTTCATGGTGTCGCGTTTAATTTGAGTACCGAGATGAGCGATTTTAATTCGATCAACCCGTGTGGACTTGAGTCTGGCATTATGACTTCGGTTGAGAAACTCACCGGAGAGAAACCGGACATGAACGAATGGTCTGCCGAATTAACAAAAAATTATAACTCGATATTTGAAACATCTTTTGAACCGATTGATCTTGAGTCGATCGCTGAGGATGTTGAAAGTCAGGCTGGAGGATACGGTGTCTGAGGTTTTAACAAAAGCGAGAGCTTCCGCAGTGGATAAGATGGATCTTAGTGGGAAAGTAGCCTTCGTATCGGGTGGCACGAAAGGCATAGGACTCTGTGTAGCTGAAAATCTGGCTAAACGTGGCGCCAATGTTATTATAAATTATTTCAGGAGCCGTCAGACAGCCAACGATGCGGTTAAAATGCTAAAAGAATATGGCATTGAAAGTTATGCTCATCGTGCTAATATGGGGAATTCGGATCAAATACCGGCAATTTTCGATGGAATCAAAGAACGTTTTGGCAAACTCGATATCTTGATCTCGAATGCTGCCCTTGGTCTGTTCAAGTCGTTGATGGAGGTTGATGACAAGGCATGGGATCTTTCGATGCATACAAATGCACGTGCATTTTTGCATTGTATCCAGCAGGGTTCTGAGATTATGCCCGACCATTCGCGGATAGTAACAGTATCATCGCTCGGTTCGATCAGATATATCCCGGGCTATGCGGCGATTGGTGTTTCTAAGGCAGCTCTTGAGAATATCGTACGTTATGCCGCAATCGAACTTGCGCACCGACAGATTACTGTTAATTGTGTCTCGGGTGGCTTTATTGATACAACTGCGCTGTCAGCTTTTCCTAATTTTGAAGATATGAAAAAACAGGTGGAAGCACGTACGCCATTTAGGCGTGTTGGACGACCGGAAGAAATGGCCGATGTTGTTACATTCCTGGCCTCGCCGCAGGCAAGTTGGATCACCGGACAAACTATAATTGTAGATGGTGGCTATTCGTTAATGTAGCAGGCAATGCCTGTCTTATAGGCATGTTGCTTAAGTCGTCTTGGATGGTTGCGGCTGGTCTTGCATCCGCCTTGGTGGATGTGTGACCTGCCGCTATTGTCTTTCAATGGTTTGCGTTTCAGGTCACAATTTGGCTCATGCGGAATCAAGCCCTGACACAATTTCCTTGAAATTAATACTACCTGTAATTATTGATCAACACTGGCAGGGTTATTCTTGCTGTTCTTACTCTGCAGAATATAAATAACAACACCTGCAATAAATAATCCAAGTGATACAACTTGATTGTAGGTAGGTTCGATTGATCCAAGTGTGAAGACCATCGCATTCTCGTAATGACGTACATACTCAATTGCAAATCTAAAGAACGCCTCGGACATAAATAAAATTGCTACCAGCTGTCCGGTGAACGCTTTTTTCTTCATCATAAAGTGCAGTACGACAAATAAGAGCAGGCCATAGAGTGAGCTATATAATTGCGCCGGGTGAATGTGTGCAGTTCCAAAAATTGCAAACGGCATCGAACCGAGCGGGAACTGGACACCCCAGGGAAGATCGGTTGGGGTACCAAAACAACAGCCATTTAGGAAACATCCGATACGAGTGAAAACAAGTCCAAGACCTAAGGTGGGGGCAAAGTAGTCGAATACTTCAAGCACTGACATTTGTTTAATACGGCAATAGAGAAGCGTGCCACCAATTGCAAGTAGTACTCCGCCGTAGAGGTTAAGACCGGCAATGCCAAACTGTCCTGAATTGAACGGGTTGAACATTGCGCCCCAGTTATCCGAAAAATCAGACATGTGTAATACGATGTATCCAAGTCGGGCACCAATCACTCCACCAAAAATCATGATGTAGGCAATTGTTAGATATGGTTCAAACGGCTTGCCGTCACGGGTGG
>JAUVAR010000255.1 GCA_030591625.1 Candidatus Zixiibacteriota bacterium | reverse complement strand
CTTGCGATAAATCATGAACTGGAAATCATAGAGCTATCCTGTCGTTCTGAGATCGGCCTTTCTGGCTGGTATGATTGGCTGGTCGGACAAGTTGAGAAAAAAGCAGCTTCACTGACCGAAGGATAATCTTGTTGCATGAATCCTGTATCGATAAAAAGTAATAGCACAAGGAAAAGAATCCTCATAAACGGAACTGTTCAAGGTGTTGGGTTCAGACCGTTTGTTTATAGGCTCGCCGACGAACTAAAACTTACCGGACATGTCAATAACGGCAGTAACGGTGTTACAATTGAAGTCGAAGGAATATCAACATCTGTCCTTAAATTCTTAAAAAGACTTCCCGATGAAGCCCCCTCTCTCTCACGCATAGACACACTTGACTCAAGCGACATTCAATTGTGTAACGATAATATTTTTGTTATCCGGACAAGCACAAGACCTGACAAAGCAACAACAGGCATCCCTCCAGATATTGCTGTATGCGACCAATGCCTTGAAGATATGAACAATCCTTCTGACCGTCGTTATCGTTACCCTTTTACTAATTGCACCAACTGTGGCCCTCGTTTTACAATCGTTCGTTCCGTTCCGTATGACCGTCCGGCTACATCGATGGCATCTTTTGAAATGTGTGATGATTGTAAGAACGAATACAACGACCCAACCGACCGTCGTTTTCATGCACAACCTGTTGCCTGTCCTGCCTGTGGCCCAACGATATGGCTACATAATGGTAACAAGAGATTGAATGTAGAAGATGTCATATCTTCAGCACGTAAAAGCATTTCAAACGGACAGGTTCTCGCCCTGCGAGGGCTTGGTGGTTTTCATCTGGCCGTTAACCCGTTCGATGAAAAAGCTGTCCGAACATTACGTGAACGTAAACGAAGGATTGATCGCCCCTTCGCGCTTATGGTTAGATCAATTGAAGCTGCATCACGACTATGCTTTGTCAACGACGAAGAACAACAACTGTTATCTGATCCGAGGGCTCCGATTGTTTTACTTAAGCGACGACCTGACACAAAACTTGCTGAGTCGATTTCTATAGACAATGAATATCTTGGCCTGATGTTACCCTATACCCCGCTTCATCATTTATTACTCAGAGGTAAACTTGACGCGCTTGTAATGACAAGCGGTAATCTCACCGATGAACCAATAGCTATAGACATTGATGAATCGTTAAAGCGTCTTGCTGGCATAGCTGACCTTTTTCTTTTGCACAACCGAGAGATACTTCAGCGTTGCGATGACTCTATCGTCACGCTATTTGACAACGACCGACAGATCATCCGCAGATCAAGAGGCTTTGTTCCTGAACCTGTGTGTCATATCAAAAGTCACAAAACAATTCTCGGCACAGGAGCAGAATTAAAGAATGCTCCTGCAATCATGCGCGACAACAATATTTATCTCGCTCAACACATTGGTGATCTTGACAATCCGCACGCTCTCGATTTCTACAAACATGCGATTGAACATCTTAGTACAACTCTTGAAGTGACACCTAAAATCATCGCCTGTGACATGCACCCTGAATATCTTTCAACTAAATGGGCGACCGAAAGAAACGATTGTAAGGTTATCCCCGTCCAGCATCATCATGCCCACATGGCTGCTTTGATGGTTGACAATAAGACAATGTCACCAATTGTTGCGCTCGTCATGGATGGCACAGGTTACGGAACGGATGGGACTATCTGGGGTGGTGAAATATTGTGTGGGGACTATAACAGCTTCAAACGAGTAGCTTGGCTGAGTCCGATTCCGATGCCGGGTGGCGAAGCAGCTATTAAAAACCCTGTGCGCATGGCTGTCGGATTTTTGCATGATGCAAACATACCGTTCGAACAATGGCCCTCGTTGCTTAACATGAACGTGAACGATCTTACAGTAATCAAACAGGCAATAGAAAAACAAATCAACTGCCCTCAAACATCAAGTTGCGGACGGTTGTTTGACGCTGTTGCGGCTCTGCTTGGAGTTGGTGAAAATATAAACTACGAAGCTCAAGCAGCAATCAGACTCGAAACACTTGCGAATAGTTACAATAATAAAACCAACATCAATGAACTCGAGACATTAAGTAATATAACGAATGGTCCCCTGCCAGTTGCTGTGTTGATAAAACAAATCATCGAAGGGCTCCGGCAACAACGACCCAAACCTGAATTAGCTTATGAAATCCATTTACATGTAGCACGAATGTTAACTGACAGAGCGATGAAAGAAGCAAAGTCACGATCAATCACCCAGATAGGCCTCACCGGAGGAGTCTGGCAAAACAGATTACTTTATTCTTTGACAAAAGATGCACTCGAAGCAAAAGACTTTGATGTCATCGTTCACCGGCAGGTTCCATGCAACGATGGTGGCATTGCTCTTGGACAGATCGCAATTGCACAAGCGCTATTAAACAATGATAATAGTTGAACTGATATAGAGGAAACACAAATGTGTCTTGCAGTACCCGGTAAAGTAGTAGAGATTTCCGAAGAAAACGGATTGAAGATGGGTAAAATCGATTACGGTGGCACTCAAAATTCAACCTGTCTCGAGTTTGTACCCGATGTCAACATAGGTGAATATGTAATCGTGCATGCCGGATTCGCTCTCAATGTGCTTGATGAAAAGGAAGCAAAGAAAACCTTGGATATTTTCGATGAACTCGAACAGAAAAAATCAGAATTCCTGAGGAAACTTTCCAAATGAAATTTGTAGATGAATACCGCGACCCTGCTCTCGCCCGGAGCATGATTGAACAGATCAACAATACTGTTAAGTCTAATTGGACGATCATGGAAATATGTGGCGGACAAACCCATTCTATCATGCGTAATGGCATTGATCAGGTTTTGCCGGAGAAAGTATCACTTATTCATGGACCCGGTTGCCCGGTCTGTGTTACTCCGATTGAAATGATCGACCGCGCAATTGCAATCGCATTGGAACCAAATGTTATCCTCTGCTCCTTCGGAGACATGCTTCGTATCCCCGGCTCATCAAAAGATCTTTTTGTCGCCAAGTCAGAAGGTGCCGATGTGCGCATCGTTTATTCAACGCTTGATTCGATAAAAATAGCGAGTGAACATTTAGATAAACAGGTTGTCTTTTTTGGAATCGGTTTTGAAACAACTGCACCTTCAACCGCGATGGCCATCCATCAGGCGAATCGTCTTGGTCTCGACAATTTCTTCATGCTTAATTCTCATGTTCTGGTGCCACCGGCTATGACAGCATTACTCGATTCACCCGACAATAGAGTCCAGGCCTACCTTGCAGCCGGACATGTATGTGCCGTGCAGGGTTCATCGGAATACGAACCAATTGCGGAAAAGTATTCTGTCCCGATTATAGTAACAGGGTTTGAACCACTTGATATTTTAAGTGGCATACTGGCAGCTGTAACCCAATTAGAAAATGGCACTGCTACCGTAGAGAATCAATACAAACGAGTTGTCCCAACCGATGGAAACCCCGAAGCGAAAGCACTTGTTTATGAAATATTCGAAGTGACTGATCGCAAATGGCGCGGGATTGGAACAATCCCCTCAAGTGGATTACAAATTCGTGAAAGTTATAAACAGTTCGATGCCGAGAAACATTTCAACGTTGAGTTTATCACAGCTGAAGAGCCCGAACAATGTATCAGCGGATTGATCTTACGAGGCTTAAAAAAACAGAACGAATGTCCGGAATTCAACAAGACATGTACACCAATGAAACCACTTGGTGCAACTATGGTCTCATCCGAAGGTGCCTGTGCCGCCTATTACACATACAACCAGCATAAAGTCATTCTGCCTGTATTGGAATCAAAATAATGAACGATAAGAAGAACACGCTTGACCTGGCTGGAGCCAATTGCCCATTGCCTATCTTATCGCATGAGACGATTCAATTGAGTCATGGCAGCGGTGGCAAACTTTCACATGATCTTATCACCAAACTGTTCCTCCCCTTCTTCGCCAATGAACAACTCAATGCTCTGAATGATCAGGCGGAAATTTCTTTCGGTAACATACGCCTCTCTTTTTCGACAGACTCATTCGTTGTTGATCCGATCTTTTTCCCCGGTGGAGACAT
>JAUVAR010000120.1 GCA_030591625.1 Candidatus Zixiibacteriota bacterium | reverse complement strand
CCTTCTGCTATCAGGTAATCCTGTCGTGCACGAAGTGATCCTAACGAAACATGCCCCTTTATAATCTCGCCTGTTCTTGGATCGGTCACCGACCCACCGTACGACCAGCCTCGTGAGGAACGATGCACCCATTGGATAATATTGTAACGAACGTCCATCGGGTCAGCATCTTCGGGCATGACTCTAACTTGAAAAGCATTTATAAATCCAGCCGTTTCAAAAGCTTCGTTCCACCATGATGCACCCTCGACAAGAGCTAATTTGATCGGTTCAGGAGCTCCAGCATCGACATAGTAGATTATAGGTTCGATTGGTTCGCTCATTGGTGCATTCTTATCTTTCTTTTCAAGTCGATGTCTGGCAATGAATCTTTTTGTGATAGGTTGTCCGAGGGGTGCAGCATAATCCATATATTCAATGCCACCATAACCAGAGCGAGGGTCATTGATGCGTGGACGATAGTTGCTATCGGGCAAACGTATGAATGAGTGACGTTGAATGATTGAAATATCTTCAGGGGTAGGGGTGACCTCTCTAAGATAAATTCCGGGTTTGTTGCCGCTAAAAGTGAGAAGTGAGCTTATCTCAGTATTGTCAGGAAAATTCTTTGTCTGATCGAAATCAAGAGCTGAACGAGATGATTGCAAATTAAAATCACCCTGACGACTTTGTTTGAGTTGACGTGCGATACCACCGCCGTCCTGAAGGAGAAAATCAGTAGCATCAACGAGGATACGATTTTCAGACACAGCTACAATTTTAAAATCTGCTAATGTTGAAAAAGCGAACGAACGATTGACCGCACTTTTTTCAGCTTCGTTCTGACTAATGGCACGGTATGAGTAATTCGGTTCAATAAGTAAAAGTTTTGGCCCATACTTTTTGAAATAGATTACCCTTGTGTTTCTCAATTGTCCTCGGTCGATGCCTATGTCGTTGGAGCCGATTCCATTGGGAAGTGAATTTACATATAGAAACTCTTCTTCATTGTTCACTACTTCGAGCCAGAGTTTACCGGTGGTTGAGTCTGAATAAAATTTGAAGAAACCATCGTAGCTTTGCATCTTACTGGTATGTTCGGTGATACTCACTACTGGTTTAGGGTCGGACGTATCTGCAGTTAAAGTTGCCGCAGTAACTGCTAACGACAGAAGTATATAGATATATTTCATGGTTGGTTCCTTATAGGTCTTCTGATTGAAGGGGAATTTACATAATTCAAAGTAAAATGACAAGCAGACAGAATAATGGATCATATACATCTTTGAATTGGAGCCTGAGGCTGCTTGTATCGTTTTAAAAGAAAAGTATAGTCACGAATTCACTCTGATACCTAATATTTAACTTGAGGAGTTTAGAATGGGTCAGACAAATCAATCAACGAAAATCTCAAAGCCGGCAGGTCAGGTTTGGGATGCTATTTGTAAATTCCATGACATGAGTTGGGCACCAAATGTAATAACCAAAGTTGAAGCGGTCGGCGATAAGACAGGCAACCAGGTTGGATCAGCCAGAATATTAAATGATCTGTTTCATAAAACACTACTTACAATTGATCCTGAGAACCGTTCATTTTCGTATCAAATTACAGATGGACCCTCCCCGATTTTGAGCAATGAAATTGACAACTACATCGGAGTGGTGAAAGTATTGCCGGGAGATAATGATCAGAGCAGTGTTGTGGAGTGGACATCAAGCTGGAATAAGAACGATGAAACGGTTCATGAATTTTGTCATAATATCTATGTTGCTTTGTTGTCTGATATGAAATCAAGCCTCGAATAGTTTAAACCAAAGAGCCATTGAATTAGAATCAATATTATAACAACTTTAGTATTCGCAAATATTAGTGTAACAAAATTATTCAATAACCTGCTTGAACATCAACTTTGTTTGGAATCGGCTTATTCTTTGCAGCAGCGTTCAATAGTACAGCCAGCGCATTGGCTCGCATCTGTTCTATATTTGGTGCATGACCGGCAAGATGCGGTGTCATGACAACATTGTCTAACTCACCAAAAGGAAATTCTGACGGGTTTGTTTTGCTCCGAGAATATTCATCTGGATATTTATACCATACATCAATTCCGGCAGAGATTCGTTTACTTTTCAATGCTTCATAAAGAGCAGCTTCATCGATAATTGATCCCCGTGCAATATTTACAACAGTTGCACCATCGGGTAACAGGGATAATTCTTTTTCTGCAATCAACTTTTGTGTCTGAGGTGTGGCGGGGAGAGTGATAATCAAAACTTCAGCGTTTGGCAGGAGGTGATCAAGCATATCAATCGAATGAATTTCAGTTTCGTTTTGATCTTTAGTCTGTCCACTTCGGTTAATTGCAGTTACGTTCATGCCAAGTCCACTGCACATACGCGATACTTCCTGTCCAACTGCACCAAAGCCCAATACTAAAACTGACTTGCCTGTAAAGCTCGGGAACGAAGTGCCATCGTAGCGAACTGTCCAATCACCAGCTCTCAATTTCTGATCTGTTGGAATGATTTTCTTCATGGTAGCAATCATGAGAGTTATCGCCATCTCAGCTGTTGGTGTTGCATTGTGATGGATGTTATGAACTGCGATGTCTGGATTTTCAAGCATCAGTATGCGAGTCGTTCGAGGTAATCCGGCCCAGGGGATAATAACTGTTGTCAGATTATTGTTCGATGCGACGATCTCTTTATCGGGCAGGCCTGCAACTAAGATATTGCAGGAGTGTTGAGCAGTCTTATCATTGTCAGTTGTTAAACTGACATTCTCATTCAAGAGAGGAATAAGTGACTCGATAAATTCTGTTTCGTCATCACCTGTGATGTGGACTCGGAGATTATTTATGTCACTCATCCGCCCATCCGTTCAACGCCAAGTTTTGCTATGTGCCGTTTCTTATAGATTGGTCCTTTGGGTGTTAACGTTGATTGGTATAAGATGACATTGTCGAGAGTGAACGGCAGAGGTCGATGCTTGAACGTTTCAATATTATTTGTCAGACGTTGATTGCTAGCCGGATTGCGGACTCGTCCGAGTGTAAGATGCGGTTTGAAATTCTTGCGTTCCTCTTCAATCCCGAGCGATTGCAAGTTCTTTTCTAATCGTTCCACAATTCGCCTCATTCTATCAATATCACCTGAGGGTGCCGCCCAGATTGTGCGAGGACGATTGAGATTTGGAAAGGCGCCAAGACGATCAAGGCTCATGTCGAAGTTTTGTTCATTTTGGATTGATGCATCAATGCAATTTGAAATATCTTTGATCAGTTCTTGTTTTGTGTCACCAATGAATCTCAGAGTAAGATGAATGTTTTCGGGCCGAACCCATTTGATGCCGTCATTCTCTGATCGCAGTGCCTCTATAATAGATCCCAACTCATTTCTGATTTCGTTTGGTAATGAAAAGGCAATGAACAGCCTGATCATCTATAAGTCCAGAATGTCGCGCCTTAAAAGTTCAAGGGCGGCGTATGATGCTCGAGCTCGGTTGACTTGCCGTTCTCGTCCAAGCGAAAAGAGTCTGGCAATATTGCTATGGGCTGAGGCGAGTCCGATCCAAATATTACCGACCGGTTTTTCATCAGTACCACCTTCGGGTCCGGCTATTCCTGTTATAGACAAGGCATAGTCAGTGCCGAAAAGTTTACGCGCACCGGCAGCCATCTGCAGTGCGGTCTGTTCCGAGACAGCGCCATATTTCTTCAATGTGGCAGGATCAACCTCAAGTTGTTCGATTTTCACAGCGTCATCGTAGGCAACGACAGAACCGACAAAATAATCTGATGATCCAGATATGGTTGTAATGATTTGTCCGAGTTGTCCTCCGGTGCATGATTCGGCGGTGCAGATAGTTTTATCGTTGTCGCGAAGAAGTTGACCGATTGCACTTTCGAGAGTATCATCATTGCGACCATAAATGTATTTGCCACATTTTGATTCTATCTTGCGAGCGAGCGATTCTGCTTTTGCATCAGAACGTTCTTGTGAATCAGAAGTAGCTAATATACGAAGGTCAACACCCGAAAAGCCGGGGAGATAGGCAAGCCTTACACCCGGTTCCAATTGCAGGTCGGACATAATTATTTCTGCAAGTTTTGATTCTACAATACCTGTAGTTCGTAATTTTAAAACTGAGATAGGTCGTGTGCCAGAGAGGTTTTTGAGATATGGCATAATTTCATCAGTCAGTATCTGTTTCATTTCAAATGGAACACCTGGGAGAGAAATAAATATCCGTCCCGATTCGGTTATACAGATGCCTACTGCAGAACCATTCTTGTTTGGGAAAAAAGTTGCACCTTGTGGAAGCAACGCCTGATTCTGATTGATTGCGGGCATCTCGATTCCGCGAGCGGACCAACGTGCCTTGATATCTTCGAGCAAATCTTCATGAAAGACAAGATTGCGCCTGAAAACTTTAACAATAGCTCGTTTGGTTAAATCATCATCGGTTGGTCCAAGACCGCCGGTTGTGATAATAAGACGAACTCGTTTTAGAGCAAGATGAAATGATTCTTCCATCGCTTCAACCGAGTCACCAATTGATGAACGATATTTTACATTAATGCCTATCGAAGTGAGCAGTTCGGAGATAGCAGCCGAATTTGAATCGACTGTGTGACCGGTCATTATCTCATCGCCAATTGTAATTATTTCGCAATCCATTTATATCTTACACACATCTCATATTAAAGGGTAGTCAAAGAATTGTTCTGATATGATGATCAACGCCCACACTGTCAGGTTGGCATGTAATCCTGCAGCGACATCATCCATCGTTACACCCCATCCTTTGGGGAGATTTTCAAGGTATCCGGCTGGCCACATCTTGACCACATCCCAGAACCTAAACGCAAAAAAGGCAAGAATATATACACTCAGACTGTGAGGTAAAAATAGGAAGGCGATCAACATGCCCGCCCATTCATCAATAACAATTTTACGAGCATCATGACCGAATATCTGCTCTGCTTCACCGGCAGCCCAGACAGACAACATAATTGTAATTATTGTAGCTGCGATCAGCAATGGTTGGTTGCCAGAAATTAGAAACCATCCGATCAACCAGGCGGGGATAGTTCCCCATGTACCGGCGTATGGTTTTAAAAATCCTGAATATAGGCCTGTAGCCATTGCAATGACAAAATGTCGTTTCAATCGGACTCCATTTATCTGAGAACGTTTTTAATCATGTAAAAGTACTTAACAATATAATCAACACCAGACCAGACAGTAACAATTGCAGTTACCCAAAGAGCGATGTTAAAATATAAGATATGGTCAAATTCATTTAGAAGATCAAATTCAATATTGTACTGGGTGAACGCACCAGTCAGGACAATATATGCAAGAATAGTCCCAACTACAGTCATCTGCAGGAAGGTTTTAACTTTGGCCATCCAGGTTGGTGGAATTACAACACCCTTGTAGGCAGACAGAAGCCGCAGCCCGGTAATCGAAAACTCACGTCCTACAATCAAAATGACTGGAGCAGGGGAAACATAGTGGAGAGCGATGAAACTGATTAATGCAGATGAAACCAAAATCTTATCTGCGAGAGGATCCATAAAACGGCCAAATCCGGTTGAGATATTATACTTTCTGGCATAATAACCATCGGCCAAATCTGTCAGAGCTGCAATTATGAACAGAACGAGGCCAATCAACCTCATATAGAAACTGTCGATCAAAAAGAAAAACATAAAGATCGGCGCGAGAGCAATTCTCATCAATGTTAACGTATTTGGCATGTTCATGATTGTGCAAGGTATAGGTTTGTGGCTCTGTAGTCAACCGGACAGTCTGTATAGAGCGATAGTTGTGGCATGAAAAAAAGGTGTGTACCTGAGGTTACTCTGGCACACACCTATCAGGAGGCAAATTGAGATTATTGCTTGCCTGAAATCAGAAAATCGAGTATCGCCTTTTGGTCTTTAGCCGAAAGCTTGGCTTTTTCGCCGTATTTCTGCACTATAGCGGGCCATTCTTCGGTTGACTTGTCAGATGCTTTTGGAAGGCGGTGGCATGTTTGGCAATAATTCTTGAAAGCAGTCTCACCGGGAGAATACTCCTCAGCTACTTTATTTTCTGAACTGCCACAACCGATAGCTAATAGTGCTATTGCAGGCAGAATTGAAATTCGCAATAATCTTTTCATACATAGATCCTTTAGAGTCCAACACCCATAATTAATCGTACACGGCCATCGTCGGAATCATCTGTTATACCAAAACCATAACCAACAGAATAGAATATATCACCTGTTGCGAATGACATTGAGGGGCCAAAATAAGAGCCGGTTTCTGTGTCTTTACCGTCGATATATTCGATGCGGGTTGTTGATTCGAGTCCTATGGAGAACTTATAATTCAGCTCATAAGAGATTCCAGCATCAAGTCCGATTTCCTGTTTTCTGGTAGCTCCTGGTGCCCAGAAAAATTCATATACTGGATTGAGTGAGAGATTCACGCGATCAAAGTCACGAGCGAGAATTAGTTTGGCCTCAAGCTTATTCTGTTTCGATTCACCAACTTTGCGTCGGTATTCAAGATAAATCAGTGGATCCATAAATAACTTACCCGGTTGAGCGAGTTTGCCTCGTACTCTGAATTGGAAAGCATCCCACATTAGATTACCACCTTCAGTTTGAGCAAAAATCTGATAAAGTGCCATATCCCAGTTGGGCGTGAGGCCATGCTCAACTTCGATTCGATACTCCCATGAATCAGGATTATCTGGCTTGATTTTGGTTGTCTGGTAAAATTCAATTTCTGCTGCATCCGGGGCAACAGTACTATACTGGTAGGTCCAGACATATTTGCGACGGTCGGCCATTACTGAAGGCATAGCAAACAGTAGGACTAAAGCGACAATTAACAGGTTGCGGAACATAAGCTGTCTCCTAATCATTTCACCTAAACAGTCTAATTGCAAATGAAATTCATTTGCAATTGCTAATTAAGACAGAGTTTATATCGTTTGGGATTGTTTGTCAAGTTCTCTTTTGGAGGAAAAATGAAATAAATTTTTTAATAATTAGATTTGATGAAATATAGGAGGGCAGTCCACATGCTTTTCATGATAGGCTCTAAGTTATTGGGGAGTGGAGGAATAGGGCAAAAAATTACCCAGGTAGGAGGTCAACCCCACCTGGGTGGACGATATTAGGTAATCCACAGAAAGAGTAACACTTTCCGATTGCAGGATTAAAATAACTATTTCTGTCAGGATGTCAAGGGAAAAGTGAGAATTATTAACAGATGCTTTATTAACCTTTATATGATTCTCATTTAGTTAATAAAAAAAAAACAGGCGCCAGAGAAGATTCTCTGACGCCTCGAAACAAAAAGGGGAATTTTAATACTTAGCTACATCCTGAAGTTGATCCACAGGTGTCGCATTTTAAGCAT
>JAUVAR010000045.1 GCA_030591625.1 Candidatus Zixiibacteriota bacterium | reverse complement strand
TCCGATACCAGAACTTCATTCGTAGCTCAGTTAAGGGGAGACCGCCCCCTTGATCTTGGTATTCTCTACTGGACAACCCTTGGATCGCCATGTAATTCAGTTTATCTTCCGTTCCATTTTGGGATTGATAAATTTCCTGAAGCATACTATACCCAGCCAGAAATCCCTTCGGATAGTGTTTATAATTCCAAAGTTGAATCATCTCTTCATTTGGATAATGGCGAAGCATATTGGTCATTTTCATCAGCTCGATTTATACTCGATCATGAAATGAACTATCTCGAGGCAGAATTTCATCAGAAAATCGCAGATATCGAAGCAAGGATATCTAAATTTGTAAAAGAAAACGAAGCTAACTGGCTCAAATCTTATAAAAGTGATAAGGCGTTGATATCGATAGAATTACGAGAATTCTCAGAATCTCACTATTTGAAGGTTATCAAGCTTTTAAGAGCATATTTTAGTAGAGAGTAAAATTCAGAATAATCATTTCTGGAATTAAGAGAGAATCTCTTTTATTTAGTAATAAATCTTTGGAAGAGAAGTTCAGTAAGATAAACAATCAAGAATGTTTGCCGATATCAGTATATATATGGTGTTGACTGCATATCATTGGTTCATTTGTCATTTCGAATCCTTGAATTTGATTCCCAAATGTGCGATTTGTGCCTTGTTGGGGGAATAAGGTAAGCATCATGTCTTTGCCTTTGTAAGTATAAAAGTGGGTGTTATCTGACGTCAATTAATGACGTTCTTAACACCTTGTGTGTTACTTTTCTCAACATTGGAATATTTGTGTCAGAATTGATAAGTACAACTCTTCGTTATCTTGGGCAAAATATAGCCCTTCTTATTACGATAGCATTTACAATAGGTTTTATTGAAAGGCGTTCATTAAATCTATCTCGGTATTCAAGTGACCTTCTTTATGGTGCACTATTTAGCTTTGCGGCAGTATTCAGTATGTTTACACCGATTGAAGTATTATCAGGTGTTATTATTGATTGCAGTATTATAGCAGTTGCCTATGCGTCAGTTGTCTTTGGATGGAGAGTTGGTGTCCTTAGTAGTATATTACCAATTGCTCATCGAATTATGCTTGGTGGTGGGGGAGCGTTCGCCGGGGTCGGTCTGATTCTGTCAGGATTGGTGTTAGGTATCATGTTGAATCTCAGGAGAAAAGAGACTCAGTCATTCTTACCGATTAGTTATTTAGGAAGTTTTGGATTAGCGATTGGTTTTGTTACGATTCTTTGGTCAATATCTTTTACCGAAATTGTCAGGTTTGATACTTTCAAAATGATATTTCTTCCAATCTTATTGGGCTACCCGTTAGCAATGGTCCTAATAGGGAGTCTGATAAATATCGAATTGAAACGCAGCAGGATGACAATTACTCTTAAAGAGTCAGAAGATAAATATCGAAGAGTTATCGAAGAATCAAATGATCTTGTTTGGAAGAGTGATCTTGAAAATAACTTCATTTTTGTAAGTAATAATTGGAAAGAAAAACTCGGTTGGGATGCTTCTGAATTGATCGAAAAAAAATCCTTGATATTGATGTCGGAAAAAGATCATTCTCAAGGTCGAAAAATAAAACAGCAAATATTTTCATCAGGGAAACCATATCTGGGACATCAAACCAAATTAGTCTCCAAAGATGGTAAACAAATTGATGTCTCTATTAATATATTTCCAGTTTTTGATCATAACAAACAATTAGTAGCTCTTACAGGGGTTACAACAGATATCACAGATCATCTGGCAACTCTTAAAGAGCAAGCAATTAGTAAAGAACGATTCAAAGCAATAACTGAAAATTCTTCTGATCTTACATTGATTATAAATAGAAAAGGGTTAATAGACTATACGAACCCTTCCGTATCGAAAATACTCGGTTATGAAATAAGTGACGTGATTGATCAACGAGCTCTTAATTTTATACACCCCCATGACAAGAAAATTATGACGAAGATGTTAATAAATGCATCAAGAAACTCTGGTGTTGTCTATTCTCTTGGTCAGGTTCGCATCAAACATACTAATGGACAATGGGTGAGTTTTGAGGGAATGTTTGTTGATATGAGCAATGAGCCATCTATTCGTGGAATAGTTGTAAATTGCCGTGACATTACAAAAAGACTCGAGGCAGAAAATCGTCTGCAAGAAGAGGAACAATTTCTCTCAAGTATTATTGACTCGACTCAAGATGGTATTCTTGTTGTAAACACTCAAGGTAAAGTAATTCACACTAATATCAGGTTTGCCGAAATGTGGCGTATTCCGGAAGAGTTGATAATGTCCGGAAACGATTCAAAATTAATAGCACATGTCATTGATCAATTAGTCGATCCAGAGAAATTTATAAATAAAGTTGAGCAACTTTATAATTCGACAGATATTGGATGTGATAGTTTGGCATTCAAAGACGGTCGTAATTTTGAAAGATATACCTGCCCGCTGATGAAGGATGGTGAGCTTGCGGGAAGAGTTTGGTCTTTCCGCGATAAGACAGAAGTAAAGAGATTTGAAACTATGCTCAAGTCAACTGTGGAGGGAACCTCGGCAGCAACTGGCGGAGAATTCTTTAAATGTATGGTAAAACATCTCGCTAAAGCTATCGATGTTCAGTATGCACTTGTTGGTGTCATTAATCCAGATGGGAAAAGCGTTAAAACGCTTGCTGTTTGGGCCGGAGATAAAATTGTTGATAATGTCGAGTATGATCTTGAAGGGACACCATGTGAACAAGTAGTTAGTCGCTCTACTTGTGTGTATCCCAGCAGAGTTAAGAAATGGTTCCCGGAAGATATTCTACTACAGAATATGGGAGTTGAGAGTTATCTCGGCACTCCTATCTTTGATAACTTAGGTAAGCCTTTGGGTGTTCTTGTTGTGATGGACACAGAATCCGTTGTCGATAGCACATTAGAAGCAGCGAGGTCTTTGATAGAGATCTTTGCAGCAAGAGCATCGGCTGAAATGGAACGTAGTAGTGCAATTGAAGCGTTACGCGAGAGCGAGGAAAAATACCGCAGTTATATCGATAGTGCTCCCGACTTGATCATGGTAGTAGATGACTCCTGCAGTATATTAGATATTAATAATGCTACCGAAAAAGCAACAGGTTACACTCGTACAGAACTCAAAACGATGTCGCTGAAGCAGATTCTGATTAGCACCGAAGAACGATCTGATGAAGATATTATGCGCCAGATTGGTCGAGGTGGTTCAACAAATCTTGAAGTTCGTTTAGCCAGGCGAAATGGTGAACTATTGTGGATGTTATTAGACTGGGTGAAAATGAAAGATGGTAATTATCTGATATTTTGTAATGATATCACCTCCCGAAAGAGGGCAGAGGATGAGCTTACCAAATCCGAGAAACTCGAGTCGGTTGGATTACTTGCAGGTGGGATTGCTCACGATTTCAATAATTTGCTAACTGGTGTTCTTGGTAATATTTCTTTGGCCAAGACAGATATGGATGAGAGTTCTATAGTATTTACTCATTTAGAAGAAGCAGAACGAGCGACAGAACGAGCTGCCCGACTAACTCAACAATTGCTCACTTTCTCTAAGGGTGGTGAGCCAATCAGAAAGTCTGCATCTGTTCCAGATATCATAGGTGATTCGGCTCGTTTTGCAACACGTGGATCAAGTGCACGTCCTAAATTCAATTTTGCTAATGACCTGATGCAAGCCTCAATAGATGTTGGACAAATATCACAGGTGGTACATAACCTTGTCTTAAACGCTGCACAGGCGATGCCCGATGGAGGTAATGTTACTATTTCTGCAGAGAACGTAGTGATAACTCCTTCAACCAGCCTGCCTTTATCTGAAGGAAACTACATTCGTATATCTGTTGCAGATGAAGGAATTGGAATTCCTGTTGATAGCCTTCCACAAATTTTCGATCCATATTTTACTACAAAAGAAGGTGGCTCAGGACTCGGTTTAGCCACGACTTATTCGATCATTCGGAAGCATGACGGCCATATTGAAGTAAATTCTGAGCCTGGAAAAGGAACAGTATTTAATATTTATATCCCAGCTGATTCAACTTCCAGCAGTTTCGATTCTAAGAATAAGGATACTGCATGCACTCAACAGATTGATAACTGTAATGAGTATGCCGGAACCGGGCGGATACTCGTTATGGATGATGAAGATTTTATTAGATCACTCATTGAACGAATCCTCACTCCCGTAGTTGCCAGAGTTGATGGTGTAAATAATGGCATTAAAGCGATCGAATATTTCAAACGAGCATTAGCCGAAGGAGAGCCGTACGATTTGGTCATCTTGGACCTTACTATACCCGGTGGTATGGGTGGGCAAGAAACTATCTCTATTCTCAAAGAGATAGACCCCAATATAAAAGCTATTGTTTGTAGTGGATATTCAAATGATCAGGTGATGGCCGACCATCAATCATTTGGGTTTGCAGCATCTATCTGCAAACCATTCAAACCGTTCGAAATGCGTAGTGTTGTGAAAGAAATACTCTCCCCAAAAGAAAACCCGACCGAAGCCGGGCATTCTGAACCAATAAAATAATCTACAAAATATTCAAAATAGATCAGGAATAGATTGAGCTTAAGTCGCCGATCTTTCTTGGGATGTTTACACTGTTTGTACATTTGGCAACACAAGCATCACATGATCCACAGGAACCAATAGATTGTACATTAGGAATTTTCGACAATGTGTATTTTGCCTTTTCAAAATCTCCATACTGAGTTGCATACATGTGAGTGCGCATCAAGGTAGGCACATCGACACCTTTGGGACATGATGCCAGACATACGCCACACTGACGACAGAACTCAAACCCAAGCGTCATCTTATTGTCAGAAAGGAACTTCAATTCTTCTTCGGAATAAGCAAGATTTGCACCAACCGCAACATTCTTTCTCAGATGTTCGAAATTAGAGAATCCCGGTATAGTCGTTGTTATGCTCTCATGGCTAAGTGCCCATTTCAACGCAGCCCGGTTAATAACATCACCGTCATAGTTTTTAAGTGTTTCAGGGTTCGGGAAGCGTGCTCCACCAGCCTGAGTTTTCATGCCGATAATTCCAACACCTTTTGCTGCAGCATTATTGATCGACTTAAGCAAGGCCGGGTCATCGGCAAGGGTAAAGTTTACCGAGGTCAAAACAACATCCCAAACCTTAGCTTCAACCGATGCATTTACAATGTCAGCCATATGGGAATGAGTAGAAGTGCCAATAAACTTAACTTTGCCACTCTCTTTGACGGCAATCATTGCATCGATAATGCCTTGATCTTTTGCCGTAGCCGGATCATCTAAGGAGTGAACAAGAAGCACGTCAATATAATCAGTTTTCAAACGACGTAAACTTGCATCAACCGCCTTGGCAACTTTTGCTTTATGTTCAGCCGGAGTAAGATTAGCACGCTGCTCAGGAGCATGTGTCTTGGTTACGATAATAGCTTTTTCTCGTTGGCCTGTCTTCTTAAGACCGTTACCGACCATCTGTTCATTGCGACCATACTGGTAGCTGGAAGCTGTATCAAAAAGCCTGACGCCACGTTCGAACGCTTCAACCACGAGTCCGGGGTCACTTGCCGCACCTGCACCCATGCTAATCACAGGTACTTTGAGGCCGGTACGTCCAAGAGTGCGCTCAACCATTTTGCCTTCAGACGGTTTCTTCTCATCCTGTGCGAGTACTCTTGTCGGATTTAAACCTACAAGCGAAACCGAGGCGACAGCTCCAAGTGATGCTCCAATAAATTTTCTTCTGCTAAATTCAGATTTCAAATTACTCATATATATTCCTCCGCAATGCGGTCTTATTATCTAACTAATTATCTGCATTAACCGGCCGTATTACAAATTAAAACCAAAAACGTATAGCATCTGTTTAGTTACCGGCTCCATCGGCTATTTCCTGTTTGATCTCAGCAATTGTCTCAGGCGTTGCAGCTTTCATACGGTCTTTGAATTCCTGTGATACAGAATTATCACCATCAATCAATGCAAGAGACTTCTCATATAGTTCAATAGCCTTCTCAAGATTCCCCGATGCACGAGTTGCTTCGGCAAAACTATCCCACGCATTGGATGAATTCGGATAGCATTCGGTCATCAGCTTAAAAATACCAAGCGCATTTTCAGTCTGACCTTGTCCGAGTTGACGGTAGCCCAATCCAAGTAAATTCCTCTCAGGCATTATCGGATTGGAGGGATCAACAAGAGAAAATTGCTCGGCCAAAGCCAAAGCTTCCGAGACACTGCGTTCCATCAATATCTGTCCAAACTGAGCAGGTGTGGGGGGAACTGGATTTCCTTTGGTAAAAGTTACTATTCCAGTCTCGACGGGGAGTTCTTTAGCTACCTCAGCCAGTGCAGACTCAGAGCTACCCAAAGTTCCTTTATAGAAGTTCAACATGTAATCACAAAGCAGCGCATAAGAAGTATAAGCGTCATCATGTGAAGGACGTCCTTCACCACCAAGATAGGCCGATGCAAGCGCAAACTGAGCAAAACTACTATAATCATATTGCTTCAAATTAACACGATACTGATCGGTGTACTTCAATGAGTCGAGCACAGAAAAGTCGGCCGTTCCCGCATCATCAGAATATATTACAAGAGTAGTAGCTGCAGAATTCATAGGGTTAAAGAATGGATTTTCTATCGTTGCCTGTGCACCCTCAGGTATCAAATACATTGGACCAAGGGCAGCAACTGCACTGATACGACTATCCCGCATTCCATGAATAATAGCCGAAGCGCCACCAAATTCATAGCCAAGAACTCCAGTTTTGCTAATATCAACGCCTGTTATATTTGTCATTACTCCCAGAACGAACTCTTTGTCCTGTACCGCAGTCTCAAGCTCATATTGTTCTCGGACAGGTTCAATTGAGGCAAACCCAAAATTATGTGTCGTAGCTACGATAAATCCATGACTTGCCAGATATTCACACATCACAACATTTTGAGCGTAGCTTCCATTGTAACCAGCATGATAGATAATCAAAGGAAATTGACCCTCAGCCATTTGAGCGTCACGAACCGCTTTCAGTTCGAGATTCATATAGTCAAGAATCGGCCCTCGTCCCATAAAGACAGCACCAAGTGCATTGAATTCACGGTTTTGGAGTCGATCTAAATGTTGCATGAACGATTCATCGGCCGGGTAGGGGAATGAATATTCACCATAGACCATAGCTGGTCCATCAGACTCAGCTGCCGGGTACCAATAGCATACCTGTATCGGCCTTGCTATTTCACCTTCGACTTGGTTGCCAAAGTAGTCAGTCGCATTTCCATAAGCTCTGGATTTGTCGTATTTTTCAATAGTTTTGAATCCAATAGCGAAATTACCCGCTTCGAGATTACCCCAGAGATTGAATTCCTGTGCGGAAACATTTGATCCCGAAGCATACGATAAAAACAGGCATACCAAGGCGACCAGCGCCAGTACTGCTCTAAATTTCATAATTCTCCCTATCCCAACAGTCCTTGATCCGGTACGATCATGTTATCGATTGTACTTATCAGGTACGATCTAACAGCACAATATGTTCATAAAAATTCTGTTATTGGTCCACCACCGGCAGGTCAAATTCCAGCTTTTTGTCCTTGCGGAAACCCAGCGCATAGTCCGCCTGCATAAGAGTGTGAATCTCACGTGTGCCTTCGTAAATCGATGCACCCTTTGAGTTTCTGTAAAAACGTTCAACCGGATATTCATCTGAGAAACCATAAGCGCCATGTACCTGTACAGCATTGGCGGCAGATGCTTCAGCTTCACGACAGGCGATCCATTTGGCCAGTGATGTCTCGCGAGTTGATCGCTTTCCTTGATTTTTGAGCCAACCAGCTTTCATCCAGAGAGCGGTGCTGTATTCGTAACCAGCTTCCATATTGGCGATCATCTGCTTAACCAACTGATGTTCTTCTATATTAACACCAAAAGTTTGACGCTCTTTCGAATACTTAACAGAAGCATCCCGACAAGCTTTTATCAACCCACATGAGCCGGCAGCAACGGTGTAACGACCTTGATCAAGACAGAACATAGCGATCTTAAATCCGGTCCCTTCTTTATGAACTAAATTCTCGACCGGAACTTTTACATCCTGCATCGAAATAAAGCCGGTGTTTCCAGCTCGTACACCAAGTTTGCCATGAAGCGCACCAGTTGTTAGGCCATCCCAGGCACTTTCAACAATAAAACAGGATAAACCGGAATGGTCACGAGCCTTTTTCTTATCCAAATCAGTCCAGGCAAAAATGAGAAAATAATCAGCAACTCCAGCGAGTGAAATCCACATCTTCTCACCATTTAGAACATAATGGTCACCGTTCTTGACTGCAGTAGTCAGCAAGCCGACCACATCAGATCCGGCCGCCGGTTCAGTCAATCCAAATGTGCCAATCTTTTCACCCTTCGCGGCAGGAGTGAGATACTTCTGTTTTTGCTTTTCATTCGCCCAGGTTAGAATCGGCAAAGAATAAAGACCTATATGTACGGACAATATAACTCTCGCTGAAGTGTCACCATATTCCATCTCCTCCGAGGCCAGCCCCAAAGAGATATAGTCCATACCGAGGCCGCCATATTGTTCGGGGATACAGAAACCCAATAGATTAGCTTTAGCCATGGCGGGCAAGAGTTCCGGGTTCATCTCCTGTTTGCGATCATATTCGGCAATACTTGGAATTATCATCTTAGCGGCAAGTTCACGTGCCATATCTCTAACAGCGAGTTGATTTTCAGTAAACGAAAAATCGATCATACGAAGTGGACCTTTCTAAATTCAGTATTATATTCAGTGCAATATATACGACCATGCGACCCTGAAGTCAACGGCAAGCAACCGACAGCAGGCAACAGCTTGACATTCACTTGCTTTGCCTCTATGATTGTCCTCTATGTCTGAACTCACCAATTTGAATTTAACAATAAATGGTACTGCGCATCAGCTTAAGGTCTCTAAAAACCGAACCCTGATGTCAATACTACGCGATGATTTGCATCTGACCGGTACCAAATGCGGCTGCAACGAGGGGACCTGTGGCAGTTGTACTGTAATCATGAATGGCAAAGCTGTCAGGTCATGTACGATCAAGCCAAATCGGATGGAAAAAGCTAAAATTGAAACTATTGAAGCTCTATCTGATGGCGATATTCTACACCCGATACAAACAGCTTTTATAGAACGTCAAGGCGGACAATGTGGCTTTTGTACGCCTGGTATGATTATGGCAGCAAAGGCTCTTTTAGAAACTAATGCTAACCCAACCGAAAAAGAGATAGCACACGCACTACGTGTAAATTTATGCAGGTGCACAGGTTATCAGCAGATAATTGAAGCTGTACTTCAGGCTGCGGGTCAGCTTGAAAGCAATGCTGACACAGGTAAGCTTGAGCTGGTAGGGTCACAAACAGAGTACAACTGGGTTGGACGTTCGATTCCCAGAATAGATGCAATACCACTCGTTACTGGAACCGCTCAATATACCGACGATATACCAGACCCGGAAAATATACTCTTTCTCGTAGCCAAACGAGCCGAATATGCACATGCCCGAATCTTAAATATCGACCCAACTGAAGCTCTCAAAATAGATGGTGTAGAACGGGTCATTACGGCAAAAGATATCCCGGGCGAGAACAAGCATGGTAAGATCATTCGAGATATTCCAGTTCTGGCCGATGGGATAGTCCGCTCCTTCAGTGATGCGGTCGCACTCGTTGTTGCCAAAGATTACGCAACCGCCGAAGCTGGGGTAGAGGCTGTCAAAGTAACCTACGAAGAATTGCCATCACTTTTTGATCCCGAGAAATCACTTGATTCTGATGCGCCTGTTTTGCATCCAAAAGGTAATCTCCTCTATGAGTTCAATATCATTAAAGGTGATACCGACAAAGGTTTCGCTGAGTGCGACGCAATAATCGAAGAGACTTTCCACACCCAGCGGGTCGATCATGGCCAGCTCGAACCGGAGGCAGCTCTGGCTTATTTCGATGAGTCCGGCAAGCTTTGTATTAAAGCACCAACTCAGCATGTCTATTTCGACCGTCTGAATATTATTCGTGCTCTTGGCCTGCCCAAAGATGATGTTCGTGTCATCCAACCGCCTGTCGGGGGAGCGTTTGGAAAACGTGAAGATATGTACGGCCAAATTCATTGCGCTCTGGCAGCATTTCTGATTCGTCGTCCCGTCCGAACTGTATATAGCCGTGAAGAAACCCTCCGCACAACCCAGAAACGTCATCCGGTTAGAATCAAAATCAAAGTTGGCGCAACTGCGGCTGGTCGTATCAAAGCGTTCCAGGGTGAAGCACTCTCAGACACCGGAGCGTATGCCTCATGGGGTCAAAATATCCTTCGCAAAATTTGTGTTCACATGAGTGGACCGTATGAAATCGAAAATGTCCGCATCAATGGCAAAGCAGTTTACACGAATAATATCTTCTGTGGTGCGATGCGTGGTTTTGGAACTCCGCAAGCTGTCTTTGCATCCGAATCAGCTCTCGATATGCTCGCCGAAAAACTCGGAATCGACAAAGTTGAAATAAGGAAGATCAACTCATTCCGACCCGGCTCAAAAACCGCAACCGGACAAAAAGTAATCAACACACCGGGCAAAAAAACTATCGAACTTACAGCCGACAAGGTTGACTGGAATTCAAAAGCAAAACGATCTGACAACGATTCTGATATCAAACGTGGCATCGGCATCGGATCAATCTGGTATGGTATCGGTTTTGGAGCAGGCATCCCCGATCATGGTGACGCAATAGTCGAACTCTCTCCCGAGGGATGCGCCAAAGTTTTTGTCTCGACTGTTGATTACGGTCAGGGTTCAAACACAATATTTCCACAGATAGCAGCCGAAACATTAGGTCTTAACCCCGATGATATCGAAATGATAACCGGCGACTCCGATCTCACTCCAAACTGTGGATCAACAGTCGCAACGAGACAGACATTCATCACCGGCAACGCAATCAAAAAAGCGTGTGACATCCTTGCAATAGATATCAAAGAAGTAGCAAGTCAAATTCTCGGTATCAATCCTGATGAAGTGATCATGAAGAACCGTCGCTACTACAATATCGAGAACGAATCACACAGTGTAGGCGCACCCGAACTATTCAGTCGGTTAGTTGAATTCGGCAAGCCAATGCGACGGGAAGCTATTTTCAAAGGTGAAAAATTTACAGAACATCTCAACCCAGTAACCGGACAGGGGAACGCCTATCATCCTATAGCGTACGGCACCCAAATCGCCGAAGTTTCAGTTGATACTAAAAGCGGTAAAGTCGAAGTCGATAAAATCACTGCCTGTCATTATATCGGCAAAGCGCTCAACCCTGAATCAGTTCGTGGTCAGGTGGTTGGTGGTATTTCAATGGGGTGGGGCTATGCGCTAACAGAAGATGCCTCATGCACAAATGGCGAAATCACCAACGACAATTTCGGACGTTACAAAATGATGCGTACGACCGATATGCCCGACTACGATGTCATCCTCTTGGAAGATGATGAACCAACCGGCCCGTACGGAGCTATCGGAATCGGTGAACCACCAACTGTGGCTACTGCCCCGGCTATTGTCAACGCCGTTAACGATGCAATAGGTGTACGTATAACATCATTGCCAATCACACCTGAGAAAATTCTGTCAGCTCTTAAGAACAAAGGGCTTAAAAAATGAAAACCGCCGGTCTGCTTCTTGCCGCAGGGCGATCATCCAGATTCG
>JAUVAR010000212.1 GCA_030591625.1 Candidatus Zixiibacteriota bacterium | reverse complement strand
CTTGGAACATTAGGAGTTGTGATTGTTTCTGCAGGCTCAGCAAGAGTTGTGAAATTCCATACGACAGAACTGGCAATAGCCCCTGATGGATCCTTCGCTGATACTGACCAATAGTACTTCGTACTATAAGAAAGTGATGTTGGAGAATAGGTATCTGCTGTTTGATTGGTGGAAGCAACCGGTGGTGCTGCTGCGGTACCAAATAAAACAGTATATGTTAAAGCGTCTCCATCCGGATCGCTACAAGTCCAACCTAATGTTGGAGTCAGTACAACACCGGTTGCACCAGAAGCTGGGGCACCATCAATTGCAGGAATACCCGGTGCATTATTTGTTGGAGTAACAGGATTATCATCACCACCGCAAGTAATAAATGCGGTAGCAAGAAGAATCAGCATCCCAATGAGTATTAGATTTTTTCTCATGTTGTTAAGTCTCCCAAAAGTTTACAAGATTATCTATAATCAACTATAATTCAGATTGTTTATTTTTATCTGTAATCCCTACTAATTTGGTATAATTGATAATAATATACATGATTCCATGAAGTTATCAAAATGATTATTTCAATAAAACCCGTTCTGCAATAAAATTTCAAAGAAACTAAACCTGAACGATAGCTAAGTAAAAGTAACTATAGTTGTGGTATTGATTATGAGATATGCTGAGCCCAAATTGTGTCTTCAGACATTGTAAGCTATTGGTAGTTATTCAGAGTTATAGAAAAATAGTTGAAAATTTAGACAAAAACTTCCTATGGAGAGTTTTGTAACTCATTGAGACATAAAAATTTATAAGAAATGGAGGGGGGGGAATCGAACCCCATACTCGCGGTGCGGCACAAAGACTTACACCCTATTGTGACCATATTGTGACCACTTTTTTAAGCCTATGATTGACTCCTAATAACCATGTTCCTGTTCAAATTTTTCAAACAACGCTTAGAGAAGTAGGTGAACTGCTTGCTGAGTCACAAATTGATTTTACCACACCGAAGATGTCATTCCAGTTAAAACAATAAAAACTATCTAGAATAATTGATTGTAGACTATAGTTCCATTCCAAAACTAATACCCAGAGTATATTGCAGACTTTCAGTTTTGTAGGGGATATTATCTTCAACAGTACCTAAGGGAATGCTCCCCTCATCACGATACCATTCCTGCCTTTGAGATTGGATTGCAACCCTTATTGCATCAGCTTCAGAAATTCTTCCACGCAAGAGATAATCGTCCTCATCAGAAGTAAATAACAGACCGACAGAAGTAGCAAGAATCAGAATAGCTTTACTTCCAAATATGGTTTGTGACTTTAGGCCAAGGTGGGAAGTCATATAAATTCATCGAGTAGTTTATAACTGGTTTTTGTGTCGTTTCAGCTTAAACTGTTTCCGTTAGAATTCAAGACCGAAACGAAAACCAATGGAAGTCAGCATACTCTTAATCGTATAAGGGATATCGGCATCAACCGTGCCTGCCGTGATGGTTCCTTCGTCACGATACCAGGTCTTGGTGACATCCCCCTCAGCATGATGATATTGCACACCGCCGAATAGACCGAACCAGAGCGAATGATCTTTAGAAACCTTCGGGTGAAAGCGTAACTCTCCAGAAGCACCAAGCGCTACCCCGATACCATCACCTTCAGATTTGATGCCACGCAACAAGTGGTCATCTGAGTCGGATGCAAACAGTAAACCGGATGTCAGGCTGAAGGATCCACCGAACGAGTTGCTGAAATCAATGTCGGTGCGGACGCCCACTTCTGGTGAGAGATAAGTCACCTCATACGCAATAACCGAATCATTACCACGCAATGGTGAGCGAACGCCATTGCGGTCGAGGTCCTGCCATCCGTCGAATCCAACAATGTTCTGTTCAATGCGTTGATAGTCCAGTCCACCAAATAGATGAACCATATAATTATCGCGGGTAATAATTCGCCGTGAAAGTTGCCATGAGAGCATCAGCAAAGACGCACTCGCATCAGATTCTGTGAAACTTACCGGAAAGTCATCGATCCAGTCTTCATCGGTCATCAGCTTGGAAGGATCCGATACGCTGGCCTTGAACACTACTCGGGTAAACCACACCCGAACCTCGCCGCCGAAGCAGTAAGTGACTGTCGCACTCGCTAACGTTAAATCGAGAGGAAACTCGAGTTGGCTTTGAATCCGCGACACCGAGTCTGGTGCGGACGGGTCGAATGCATTGGCGTCAATCTCATAGTCAGTCGAGCCGTTCAGGAGCGTAACCTCCGAAGTGATACCGAACGATTTCCCACTATCCAATCTGGATGCGGACGTAGTAACGGCTAAAATGAGAACCAGCATCGAAAGTGTCAATAGAATGGAGAGAGCGTGTCTGATAGGTGATCCTGTCATTTTGAATTTCCCTTGTTCAGTACAAAGGCCGCTCGAACAGGCGGCCTCTGTGTTAAATTCTTTGACGACACATTAAATATGCGTGCCGATATTAGGACTTGTTAAGGACAGACGGTGCAGACAGCTTCGAACTCTGTCACAAGCATCTGCGCAATGAGTCCTTGTGCCGCTTGACTGGAACCGTCACAGGTAACAGGTACTACCACAACTCCCACCACACCATCGCAGGGAGGCTCGAAACCTTCTCCACTGGCATTAGCCGCGGCCAAGATTTCATTCACGCGCAAATCTGTGGAAGATCCCGAAGAATAAGCACCCGGTGCTGGCAAAGAGCCGTAAACAAGCGACCAAAGTACACGTTGAATATCACCACCTGTAAAAGCAGTTCCATCACTCGCCAGATCGCCGATTTTGAAGGTGTTCAGGACGTAATTGAGCAGATCGAGATTCTCCGGCTGATTTACAAACGGTATGCTTCCGTCATAAGTGGAGTACAGAATTGCACAGTAGTCTCTGTTTGAGTAGATGGTGTTGTCGAGGTCGATGCAGTAAAAAGGTAAACCTGTTGTAGCACCGAGACTACCCAAGAAATAGGGCTGATTGGCGATACCACTTTGATGGACAACGTTCACGGTAACTAAACCATCATCCCCACCAAGGTCATTGATTTCTGTTTCGAAGGCATCATAATCAAAACCAGGTATGCATGGCGGTACACAGCCGCGAACACCGCAGTCACCCAACGAATAATCGCCTACAACCACAGCGTGGGCTACGACATAAATGCTACCTGAAAGCCCGTCAATCGTAAACGTATAACTGTTGGTATCGATATCATCATCGGTATAAGGAAATTTGCCCGGAGCAACTGTGTATCCTGGGTCGGCAGGATTATCATCCCAGGCCAGAATATTATTGCCTACATAGAGATGAACCTCATCCATTTTGTAATCACCACATGTCTCATACGTGACAGTAGCAATCGCACCATCATAGACAACGGTCAACAGACCAACCAGTGTACCATTGGTGATATCACACTGGCCAGCACCAGCATAGATGTCAAGGTAGTAAGTTCCGGGTCCGTACGCTCCGTTTGTCCAACCCCAGCGGTTAATTCCTTCGTCAGGAATATCGATGAAGCAGTTGGCGTCACCTGCGCAGTCATAGGCAAAAGCCGTTTCGCCAGATTCGTTACCAACACCACCAAGATCACACTCTAATTTGATAGTGAAGTATGTAGACCAATTACCTCTGGCTACCATGCGGTCACCATCACCCCAAGCTGTTTCTTGCTCATCATAAATACCATCACCATCAATGTCGCGTGCTACCACAGCATGAGTCGCTGCATAAAGCATTAAGCCACAAAGGTCGACCGCACCGCCCTCAGTACCGTACTGGTTCAGGTCAACACAAAATGTGTAGCTTGTCTGGCCGGTAATATCTCCAGAGTGGTAAGGGAAGTTACCTATTTGAGGATTCCCCTTGCGGGTTTGTGGCATATCTGCCAGATCTTCCCCAACCCAAGCCTGGGTTTCAATCAGAACCCAGTCGCCTGTGGTTATGTAGGTGATACAGAGCTCTTCGGTGTCGCCATGATCAAGAATTTCAATACATACGTTACCAGCTGCAATCGTTTGCCCGGCAAACAAGTCAGTGCAATACTGCCCCTGAACACCGTTGATGCTACCAACGCCAACCGTCGCCATACTACCCATCAGGTGCTGACCATCGTCTTGTTGGCTACAGCCAATAAAAGCTACAGCAGCAATAAGCACAAAAAGGCCAAGGCTGAGCATGAGTACTTTTTTCATTCTTCACTCCTTTTATTTGATTTTTTTACAAAGGGAACACCCCTGCTGTCATATACACAACTATAGTATACAAGGACCTCTATGTTGTCAAGCGATAAAAGGAATTGTTTTCCTCTTTTTAAGGGGATCGCCTCAACCATCTTATCCCCTCAGATGTTATTCTGGATTTCCAAAACTGCTTTTAAAGTTAGAGCTATGTAATACAAAGTATAAGAGGTAGCAGTATCTACTGTGACCAAATTGTGTTCTCAGTCGTTGTAAGTTATTGGTAGTTACTCAGAGTTATAGAAAAATAGATGAATAATAAGACAAAGCCCCCCTATAGGGGGGGGGCTTTGTAACTCGTTGGATTGTTTCGTCTTATAAGAAATGGAGGGGGGAATCGAACCCCATACTCGCGTTGTGACACAAGGACTTACACCCTATTGTGACCACTTTTTTACTCATTATCAAAATTCTCAATTCGTTTATAACAACTCTTTAATTTTATAAGTTAGATTATTTGCGTGTTTTAAACTTGCTTCTTTATTTATGGTCTGGGTTGCCTGAAATGCCGCAGATGATACTATGATTATACTACAACTTAATCAAGTATTAAGAGGTGTAAGATAGTATTAGGAACGAACAATAGTGTCTCTTATATTAATGTTAATTAAAAAATGAAAGGTTTAAACAACCTATCAAAGAAGGATCAAACTAATGAGAATAATAATTTATATAATTCTATACTCATGTAATTTCTTCTTAGTGCATACTGTTTTAGCACAAACTGATTCTGAAGCAAATCCATTGATAAATAGAATTCTTGAAGTGGAACAACGACAAATAGGTATTGTAGAAAACGTAATATTTGATGTTGTATTCATTGAGGGAGAAAATAAAGATGGAGCGTTTGTTGAAAAATT
>JAUVAR010000095.1 GCA_030591625.1 Candidatus Zixiibacteriota bacterium | reverse complement strand
CCTCAAGAGCCTGCTTTAATATACTTCGTGCCTTATCATAATGACCCAGCATAAAATGTAAAAAACCTGCATCGGTGAAACAATTTGGATCACCTTTGTACTTGCAGCCCAGTTCAAAATTCTCAGGAGCAAGACTTGCCACACCAAGTTTATGATAAACCTGACCGAGTTCATAATACGCACGACCATAATCGGGGCCAAGCTCGATCGCTCGGTGCAAAGTTGACATAGCAAGTGTATATTTTTCTTCACCAATATGAAGCAATGAGATTAACAACAGAGTTTCCAAATCGGTTGGGGCTGCATCAAGTGACTTCTTAGCCCAGTCGAGAGCTTCGGCATAATCACCCTCTGCCATCATCAACCATCCAAGGGTGCGATATGCAACCGCATATTTCGGATTATACTCTATAGCCTTTAGAAAACATTCTTTTGCTTTATTCTGGCTGCCGGTAAACATATGATAACGTCCCATCGAACGATGCCCCTCGGGGAGCCAGGCGTCAGCTTCCAAAGAAGCCAGTGCATGCAAGCGCGCATTTTCAATACATTCATCTGTGCGATCGTAGTAGGCCATATACTGAAAGGTGTAAACATCCGAAAGCCCGGCATGCGCAAGAGCAAAGTCCGGTTCAATCTCAAGTGCTTTCTTGTACATGCCTGATGCAAATTCAAGATCATCCGGTTTGTTGGTTTGGTAGTAGTTCTTTCCTTTGAGATAGTAGTCATACGCCGTGACATCATGTTGACGATCATCCTCTACCTCAACCAACGGAGAGTTGGTGGCGGCAGAAAGACGCGCCGATGATTCTGCGGCGGCGGTTGAAAGAAGCTCAAAAAGATTGTCGGCACTTTCCGTGAAGCTCGAATCCCAGATTATTTCCTCACCTCCAGAGCCATATACTTTAAGACTCAGTTTGATCTTATCCTGCCATTTTAGAAGTGAGCCCGTTATAACATAATCAGAACGACACTTCTCAAAGACAGCTTTGATATCCCGTCCAAAAGTTGAAGAAGGTTCAGCACTCACCACCAGATCAGTACGTCTGCTCAATTCACGTATCACATCATCGGTGAACCCTTCGCAGAAATACTGCCATGAATCATCGCCCGACATATTGCGCAGATCAATAACCGTTACAGTCTGTCTCGCCTTAACAAACTTGTCGCCGGTTGTATCTTTCTGGTCTTTGTGAGTTTGCAAAAAACGAACGGCATCAAGAATCGGGTTATAACGCTCCTCAGGACGCTTCGCCAGAAGTTTCAATATCAATTCATCGAGCCAGGCAGGGATATCGTCAACCAGTTCGCTTGGCGTTAGTGGGGCTTCATGAAGAATCGAGTATATAATGCTCGAAGAGTATTCCCCTTCAAACGGCCGTCTCCCGACAAAAAGTTCGTACAGGATTGTCCCATAACTAAAAACATCTGATCCGACCGTGATTGTCTCACCGGAGAGTTGTTCGGGAGAAAGGTAATAGAGTGTTCCGGCGATATCACCGAATTCATCAACAGTGTCAGTATCTACTTCACGCGCGAGTCCAAAATCAAGAATTTTGGGTGAACCATCTTCGTCAATCAGCACATTTTCAGGTTTGAGATCGCGATGAACCAGACCGGTATCATGGGCTGCCTGAATCCCCAATCCAAGACGGATCGCCAATTCGGCCTTCTCCTCAAAGCTAAAATCACCGAGTCTGTCACGGAGTTCTTTTCCGTTAACCAATTCCATTGCAATGTACGGGATATCATCATTTTGGCCATAATCCAAAATCTTGACAACATAGGGAGAATCGACCGCACTACTAAGTTTTGCTTCAGAAATAAGCTGTTCGCGCATAACTTCAGATTCGGCTGTCTCTTTGTTGAGAATCTTAAGAGCTACCTGAGATGCACCGCTTGAATCACACGCCTTATAAACTACACCGATTCCTCCCGTGCCAATCTCTTTTTCTATTTCATATTTTCCGAATTTTGATCCGGGTAATAACATAGTTTTAGTCTGAAACTTTCCTCAATACTGGTTGTTGTAAACATCGACAAGGATCGTCAATTATAAAAGAAACTTTCCTTCGTAGCTATTATAAGAACAGGAACATAATCAATGCCACAAATTTCTGATGCCGAATTAACTCGGTTAAAAAATGCAGTCAGCGAACTTTCGACCTTAAATCAGATTGCTAATGCTATTAATGTTACTATGTCGGTCGATCAGATTACAAGTAATATTGTAGAACATTGCCGGCGGCGTGTCAAAGCTACCCAGGGAGCTATCTTTCTTCTGGATAATCAGGATGATAAAAGTGAGCGGTTCAAAACTTTTGTGCGTGAAACTTCAATGCGTGACGGCGAAATACCATTTCATTTAAACCAGTCACTTCAGGGATGGATGGTCAAAAATAAGTCGATTCTCTTAACCAATGACCCGGACAATGACACCCGTTTGCGGGGTGTAAACTTTGCCGCAATTGGTCTAAAATCGCTTGTTGCAGCTCCTATGTTGTCAAGGAGCGGGCTGATTGGTCTTCTTATAATGTTTAACAGCAGTCGCGAAGAACAGTTTAACGATGCAGATTCACGATTTTTGGGTATCGTGGGAACTCAGGTTTCAAAAGTAATTGAAAATGCCAAGCTGTTTGAACGTGAACAGGTTCTTGCTACAATTGAAAAAGAAATCAATATCGCCAAAGATATTCAGGCTGGATTCCTCCCCAAAGAGAGCGTAAAAAATGACAATTACGAAGTATTTGGATTTAATATTCCGGCCAAACATGTCGGAGGTGATTACTACGATTTTATTCAATTAGATGAACATAAAGTATTTTTATCCTTAGGCGATATCTCCGGGAAAGGTCTTCCTGCAGCCCTCGTGATGAGCAACGCTCAAGCTGTTGTTCGTTCTCAGTTCAATGGTTCAACAACTGTTGACCTCCCCGCACTCGGATCATGCTTGAACAAACTAATCTGCCAGTTCACTTCGACAGAAAGATATATCACTGCCACGTTCGGTGTTTATGACAGCTCTTCACGAAAATTCAGCTACGTTAATGCCGGTCATCTCCCACCGGGTGTGGTGCGCAAGGATGGCCGAGCAGACACTCCGAGTGAGGCAGACCTTGTAATCGGGATAATGCCGGGCGTACAATATAATGTACATGAGGTTACCGTAGAAAAAGGAGAACTGCTCTATCTCTACACCGACGGGGTGACAGAAGCAAATAATCCCGCGATGGAAATGTTTGGAGAAGAGCGATTTGAAGATTTACTAACTAAGAATGCCGGTGTTAATGCAGAAGAAGGGTGTGAAATAGTCAGAAATTCTGTTGAGTCGTTCCGAGATGGTGCGGAACAGTCCGACGATATTACCGTCCTTGCTCTTAGAGCCAAATAAGTCAAAAAGTGCTGCAAAAGAATGTAAATTATTTATTCAATGCTAATACTTGACATTATTGATCCAATTTGTTTATATTAACCTCAGAATCTACCGTTTTATATACACGCCCGACAACATCGATAATTAAACAATAATCCGAACTGCCTTAAGAGGTAACTTATAGTGACTAATAGAAATATCGCTACCCAGTTCAAATTAATACATATTATTACTGTTGCAGTATTTTCATTGCTTTTGAATTCATCTGCCCAAACAGCCGATCCTGTAGAGAGTGATATCTCAATCAAACCTAACACTGAACTTTACTTCGAGACCCCGAACGGTGGAGCGCTCTGCCCAGACAGCCTTACAGCCGGATCATTATTTCAAATTAGTGCCTTATTGACCGAGTCGTGTGACAACGGCTCCACTCCCTTGAACGAACGCCCCGTCAGGTTCTACATTAGTGATTCAGGATGTGGCATAGGCGCAGGAGGGATTAATCTTGGTACTGTTCTTACCGATTCAGATGGACGCGCAACCCTTATGGTTTCCGCTTCGTTGCCATACTTCTTATTCGATTCTGTAATATTCAGAGCTAAATTCGACGGTGAATCTGCACCTCAGGAATCTGATCCACCTAATAGTACCTGCAATACAGAAGAACGTATCAATCTATCATCATCCAATGATTGCATATCTCTGGCAATCACACATGGATGTCAGGTTGAAGATACCCTCTACGAAGTCCTTGGCGTAAATTCTGCCGATGTTTACTTTGTACGAACTGCCGATATCGACCGTGATAATTACACTGATATTGTATATACCGGTCAAGCCGATTCTGGTCTCTTTATTGCCTATGGAAATGCATCGGGATCGCTCGACCCGGCTACCGAGCTTCCATCAATCAAAGCAGCTGCAATAGTTCTCGATTTTGTTAATAGTGATACGCTTCTTGATATCGTTGCGGTTTCATCCGATAAGCTTTACTTCCTGTATAATCTGGGAAATCGTTTTTTTGAAACAGATTCAATAGACCTGACCGCTTCCGGCTTGAACAGTCAAACCAGCCGAACTACTTTCGGCAGTAGCGATGGAATTGCCTCATTGCAGCCTGCGATAGCATCAGATTATCTCAATGACGACCAATATCTTGATCTGATCATTGCCCCTAACATAATCATGTTTGGAGATGGCACCGGTCAGTTCACATTAGGCACAACAGTTCCGATTACATTTGATGCGGTAAGTACATGCGACTTAAATCATGACAGTTTTACTGATCTAATCTTAACGGGTGGCGATTCAACTTATTTCTACCTCAATGATGGCAATGCGATATTCAGACAGTCAACCTCAACCTATACCGGAAGTGGTTCAATTGTTGTTCCACCAGTTTTTGCAGTAGCCGATATAAATCGTGATGGAAACTGTGACTATGCGCTTGTTCATCCCGTGGATGATTCTTCCGGCCAATCAATTTTCTCATCTGGTCTGGGTGATGGCAACGGTGGACTTATTTCAACAACGAGTATTATCGTTCCGGGTATCGCGTTCAGTTTAGTTGTTGCCGACTTTGATCACGACAATAATCTCGATGCGGTTATAGCAAGTGGAACAACTGGTGAGCTGTTTATTTATCCGGGTGATGGAACCGGACAGTTCGGTGAACCAACTATTGTAAACGTTGGAAGCAATGGTGATGTCACTTATGCTCTGGCAACTCTTGATCTTGATCGTGATGGCAACTTCGATTTTGTTACAGGCAGCTATTCAGGCGGTGAACTAATTGTCGCATTGGACAAGCAGGATGATAATGATATCTTGATTGATCAAATGTCGGTTGCCGGAATGTCGTACCTTGATGTCACAGTTAGAAACCCGAACGATTTCATAATTTCTGAAACATTTAGCACAGTTGCTGGATCAGAATATCATCAACTTGATGTCAACGGTGATGGACTGATTGATGAAAGAACCTTAGACTTTAATTTACTGGCCGGCGAATATTGTATCACTGCTGTGTTGGAGGAAGATGCGCCGGACGATGCAGGCTTTACTCTTTCAATTGGCATTGATGGCTCACAGCATATGACTGTAATGGACGATTATAATTCTGGCGGAGGCAATGGATTGGCAAGAGCACCGGAAACAGATTCAGTCACTTTCTGTTTTGATGTCACTCATATAGAATTGATTGAACCAAACAACGGCAGTATCGTAAATGTATCACGTCCTCAATTCGACTGGTCTTTGCTAATTGATAAATTGATGTCAGATTCTATTGCTCCCCGTAGCGCAGCACTTTCGTACGACATGCAGGTTGACCGCTACCTCGATTTCAGAAATCCTATAGTCGATGTAAAATCATTAGCTTCCCCCTCATATCTACCTATGGTCTCGCTCGGAAATGACTCTGTCTTCTATTGGCAGTTTAGATTTACTGACGGCATAAACACCAACGATTGGGTCGGTCCTTTTGCTGTGGGAGTAGCTGGACTCTGCTGTTTTGGTTCAACTGGAAACGTTGACAACGATCCAAACCTGTTGGTTGATATCGCGGATATTACAATGTTGATAAGCTACCTATTCCTTGGAACGGCACCTGTACTGGAATGCTCGATTAGCGCAGATTTCGATAACACCGGCAATGTTGACATCGGTGACCTGAGTTTGCTAATTAAATATGTGTTCATTGACGGCGATCCACTTCCTCTTTGCCCATAGAAACATACGAGGCGGCTTCATTCCTGGTAGGTGATCCAAACAGAATTGCTGTAAATCTACAGCCTGCACCTGGCACAGGATAATCCTGCCGATACAATTTATATTTGGGAATACACTATAAATGGCGGGCTTGGGTATACGAATTCCGCAACTGGGTTATAGAGAATACCGCTTGAAAATGGTGGTCCTTGCAAGACCAAAACAACAATTATCCACCACGTAACTTGCAGCGGTTAATGGCTGACTGAATTGCCGAAACGCACTTAAAGTTTTTCTACGGTAAGCAGCAACTCCAGGGGTTTGTCTTATAACAAACGAGTAATTCTACCCTAAAACTCGGCTCAATTGTCGATTGACGAGGCATGTTTTAGGGCTATAAAAAAGGGAACCGATGTTTTCACACTGATCCCCCGTCTAACGAGCAATAGACAGCAACTTATTTTAACAGGATCATCTTTTCTGATTTCACAAAATCGCCTGCTTCCATTCGGTAGAAATAAACTCCACTCGCATGGTCGTCAGCATTCCATTCTATAGAGTGCCAACCTGCTTCCATCTTCTTGTCTATCAGTTCGGTTACCTGACGTCCAAGAATATTGTACACCGAGATATGAACATTGCTCGCGGTCGGCAATCCAAACTCGATAACCGTTGTCGGATTAAACGGGTTCGGATAGTTTTGGCTAAGTGAAAAAGATACAGGCACCAACGGTGAACCATACTTGATAGCCGGTTCAATCGAGGTATGACCCTCGTCTGACAATCTTACAAACGTAACATCATGTTGTCCGGGTATAGTCATCAACAAATGTGCACCTGCTTCAATCGTTCCAGACCCATTCATATCCATAAGTCCAACCTTCAGCGAATTATCGCTGTTGCCAAAAACCATGTCCAATTTTACCTTGGCTGACAGAATAGGTTTCGATTCACCAAAGCCATCAAACGTAAGTTGGACACCTCGCACAGCATGTTCATTCGAAAGATATATGTTCGTCGAATCAGATTTCTTATCTATCCAGATAGTTGCGTTGTTCAAGGCCATCTTAGCAGCCAACCCGGATGCATACTGACCACAAGTGTATGGTTCGGTATTCGATATGAAGAGATAATCTACTGTAGCAGTAACATCGCCGATGTCGATTTGTTGATAAGGGTCAGCGTTAACATTTGCCTCATCAAAACATGAAGGACTGTCACCACCCATGAACAAGTAACCAATCATCCCGGTCAGATCGCCGATATCACAGTTGACATCATCACCGTTGAAGTTACCGCGCATTCCCTCGCAACATTCTTCGATGGTGAAACAGTACGGTCCGCCCCATTCAGGATAGGTTCCGTCGTACGCTCCGTCATCCAGCGAGTAAATCCATTTCCATTTAGCAAAGTCTTCTTTGTCAATACAGATTTGACGACCAACATCTTCACAAGGGACTTCGGTTGTAATTTTCCATATTGGCAATCTAACGCCACTTACCAAAAATGAGTCTCTAGGAGAAGTGTCCCATCCCACGAAAATAGCGGTATCAGCAGACGGTCCGCTCCTTACTGAGATGTATGTAAATATGTTATCAAAGAGGCCCTCCAGATCAATCGTTTCTGACGCCCACTCAACTGTAGTCGGTCCAAAGTTTGCACCATCAGGAGAATACACTTTGAAGCCGTTTTCTAGTATTAAAGCAATACCCGGTTGATCGTTGTACATCCCCATAAGGAAACTAAATTCGCTTCCACACGCGACAGATTCTGCCGAGTCCGGTTGTAGCAGTTCAACAACACCACCTTCACGGACCACGGTAAACTTGTAATTGTACCACCCGGAAGACTCATACCCATCGTCCATCCTGAATCGCCACCAGTAATCCTGACCAAGTTCCGCGAGATAGTCGATCTGGAACCAGGCAAAATCGACACCAAGATGCGAAACAATTAGAGAATCCATGTTTTCGTCGTGCGCGAACTGGATGTCAAACGTGACCGTATCTCCTTCAGGATCTGGGGTTCTCACTGCTTGTCCCATATTCATAATATACCTGGAAGCAAAATCAGTCTGTGGTCCTTTGGTAGAGCCGAATGTCGGGAACCCGTTTCGGCTGAAACTGGTGAATCGCCAGCTACCCCAATCATATCCGTTGTGAACTCTTACTCGGGCTACGAGGCTTTTGCGAGGTAATGGACCACCACCGTAAGACATCGAAGTATCCGCGGTTGCAACGCTGTCACTTGTCCAAACCAGGTTCCCCATAAAATCGGTAGGGTTAGAACTTACTTGCACCTCGCAGGCAACCTGTGAACCGAGCGTATCCTCGTACGACCAAAAGAAGGTCAACGTGTCGGCTAACAGTCGTAGCGGATTCGAGGTTCCAATATTGATATCTCTTGCCAACGGTAATCTGTAAGAACTGGCTGGCTGGAAAGCGCCCATGTCATTGCGAGTCCCATCCAAATCAAGGAATTCAACTCTTGGATCACCGGCATCAATACATGGCGACCCATCACCCAGTCTGAAATCGCCGTTTGGAGCATCAACGAAAAGCGGATCGGCTGACATGAAAGTGTGGTTCGAATGGATATGTACCCAATTGGAATCAAGGTTATCGAACGCATTATTGTACTCAAACCAGTTATAAGATAATGTGTTCATCCATACTCCATTGCCAGGTCCGTTTTGGAATAGAATATTGTTACGAACGTCAGGGGTGTAACCGATTATAGCCAATGCTGCTCCAGTCAGCATACTCGTATCGGTCGTG
>JAUVAR010000138.1 GCA_030591625.1 Candidatus Zixiibacteriota bacterium | reverse complement strand
CGGCAAAACAACCGGCGTGAGCTTCTGCAATTCCTACGTCAAAGAATCGGTCGGGGTATTTCTCTGCGAAACCGTCCAAGCCGGTGCCCGAGGACATAGCTGCTGTAATAGCGACTACACTTGGGTTGTTCTTGGCCAGTTCAAGCATCGTCTCACCATAGACATGTGTGTAGCTCGGGAGTCCGCCGGATGATTTTGGTGCTTGACCGGTAACTTTATCGAATTTGCCTACACCATGAAACTTGTATGCGTTTTCTTCGGCCGGGTCGTAACCTTTGCCTTTGGTTGTGGCAACATGAAGCATAACCGGGCCATTGATGCTTTTTATATCGTTTAGCGTTTTGACTAACAATGGCAGATCGTGACCATCGATTGGACCAAAATATCTGAAGCCAAGTTTTTCGAACAACATTCCCGGAACAAGGAAGCCTTTAATTGATTCCTCAATCCGGTGTATAGTCTCACGAATAGCATCGCGCCGTTTGAATCGTCCGGTTAGTTCCCAAACTTCTTTGCGAAGCTTATTGAATTTTTCATCGGCCATTATTGTAGTTAGATATTTTGATAACGAACCAACGTTTTTGGAAATCGACCAGGTGTTATCATTTAGGATAACCAATAGATCAGTTTTAAGAGCGCCAACATTGTTCATAGCTTCAAATGCCAAACCACCGGTCATGGCACCATCACCAATGACTGCCACAACTTTGTTGTCTCGGCCATTTATGTCTCTTGCAGCGGCTAATCCGAGAGCTGCGGAGATCGACGTTGAAGCATGTCCGGCGCCGAATGGATCAGCTTTTGATTCAGTTCGTTTGCAGTAACCTGACAGACCCTTGTATGTTCTGAGCGTTCCAAGCTGAGTGCGTCGTCCGGTTAGGACTTTGTGAGCATAAGTCTGATGAGACACATCCCAGACAATTTGATCCTCGGGCAGTGTTAAGACATGATGCAACGCCAGCGTTAGTTCAACTGCACCAAGGTTGGATGCGAGATGTCCACCCGTTTGAGAAACGACTGAAATGATCTCATTTCGCAACTCGATTGCGAGTTCTACAAGTTGTTCTTCACTCAGATCGTGAGTGTCGGTTGATTTTTTGATTTTATCTAATAAAGCCATATCAATTCAATCTACGTTTCCAATCAGCATTCTCTTTGCCCAATAAAACGAGCAATAAAAGTAAGAACATTATCTTCATACTCTTCAAATACCGAAAGTGCCTTATCGACTAATAAAGCAGCTTCCTCTTTTGCTTTTTCAATCCCGATAGCTTCCGGATAGGTTGCTTTCTGCTTTTTACTATCAGAACCGGGTTGCTTTCCAATTATTTTCTCATCCCCCTGAATATCAAGGATATCATCAATAATCTGGAAGGCGAGTCCAATATTTTCACCATAAGTAGTCAAACGGTCAAGCATAAGCGGATCAGCCTGCGCCATCATAGCACCAATCCGAACAGATGCATTAATTAGTGCGCCAGTTTTACGTTTATGGATATTTTTTACAATTTCGTGGGTCGGTTTGGTACCTTCTGCTTCCATATCTGCAATCTGACCGCCCAACATTCCGGATGTTCCGACAGCTTCGGCCAATTCTATTACTGCTTTATTACTTCCTGTCATCGCCATCAAATGAAAAGCAACAACATGCAACGCATCACCGGCCAAGACAGCAGTTGCTTCACCAAATTTCTTGTGGCAGGTAGGGAGACCGCGACGAAGGTCATCGTCATCCATACAGGGTAAATCGTCGTGGATTAGTGAATAGGTGTGAATCATTTCCAGAGCAGCCATTGCTCTGTGAATAGTGTCAGGAGCATTATCTTTGGTGCCACCACAGTATTCGTATGCTGCAAGAGCAAGAACAGGACGCAGTCGTTTGCCTCCAGCCATCAAAGAATAACGCATCGCTTCATGCAATGAACGTGGCTCAACATCTGAAGATGGCAGATACTCGTCTAATAGATGATCAACCAGAGCTTTACTCTGTTTGAGATATTTAGGTCCATCGACAGTATCGACTTTGCTCACTCCTCTACCCCGTTATCATCAAATTCAACTTCGATCGGTAAACCGTTCTTTTGGGCAATCAACTTGATCTTTTTCTTTGCTTCACCAAGTTTATCGTCGCAGAATTTTGCGATTTCCAATCCTTCGGTGTAAGACTTAATAGCGTCATCGAGTTTTTGGTTACCACTTTCGAGTTGATCGGTAATTTCTTCGAGACGCTCTACCGCAGTTTCGAAGTCTTTATATTTTTTTTGGGCTGACATATCAATTATTGCTCTTTCTAATACTTTTCTCCAAAACCGAAATCAGTTTGCCGTCACCAAGCACAGTTTCAATTTTCTGCCCTAGTGAGACATCATCACACGACTTGACAACATCGCCGTCAAGATTTCGCGTAACAGAGTAACCACGCCTGAGTATCCCAAGTGGCGATAAAGTCTCAAGGCGTGCCAAGACTAAAGATAGTCTGTTTTTGGCTCTGTCAAACAGGTTTTTTCCGGCCATCTCGCTACGGTGAGTTAATCCATCGAGATATTGTCGTTGCTGGTTTATTAAGTCCAATGGCCTCCTGTAAACAGGACGATTCATAATCGATCTGAGTTGGTCGGAGGCGGATTCAGTTAGCTTTTGTAGCAGGTAAGTCTGTGTGCTAAGATTTGATTTTATACGCTCTCGGAACTCCTCACGCGACCAAATCACCAACTCTGAGGCAGCAGACGGTGTGGGTGCTCGTAAATCGGCTGCCAAGTCAGACAAAGTTGTGTCAATTTCATGACCGACTGCAGAAACTATCGGTACCCTGGAAGCTGCAACCGCTCGCACAGTCATTTCCATGTTGAAAGGCCAGAGATCCTCAAGCGATCCTCCACCCCGACCTGTTATAATAACGTCGATATCATCGCGACTATTGAAATATTCGATTCCTGCTGCGATAGTTTTTTCGGCTCCTTCACCTTGTACGGCTGTAGGATAAACAATTAGCTCGACTGCATCATTGCGACGACGGGCAATCTGGATCATATCTCTCACCGCAGCTCCACCGGGTGAGGTGACAAGTCCTACCTTGCGAGGGAACGCAGGCATCGGTTTTTTACGACTAGCATCAAATAGTCCTTCAGCAGTGAGTTTCTCATGAAGCTGACGGAATGCGACTTCAAGTGGTCCTTTACCTGATAGCACTAACTTCTTGATAATGAGCTGGTATTGCCCCGAGCGTTCGTAAAGACCGATTGACCCATAGGCGAGTATTTTCTGGCCATCCTCAGGTTCAAATTTGAGATGTGAGCCAATAGCGCGCCATATAACAGCTTTCAAGACAGCTCGTTCATCTTTGAGAGTAAGGTAGCGATGACCGGAGCTTTGGTGATTGTGGTATCCTGAGATCTCCCCCTCGACCCAGATATCTGTAAATCGCTCTTCGAGTGATCCCTTAATAATTCTGGTAATGGCGGAAACTGTATAGGCTGAAGGCTTGTCTGACATAGATGCAAGATAATCCAGAATTGCGGGTTTAAGCAACCAGAAAGGTTTCGATTGCCAAATGAATCTTATAATTTTGTAATTAAATATTTGGTTAGGATTCAAAAAAAGAGCCGCCTGGGGGCAGCTCTTTTATTTACATAGCTTGGAAGGAGAAATTTAGTTTTTGGAAAATTCGATACGCTCGAAGTCTTCCCACTCAACTTCAACTTCGTCGCCATCGGAGAGAGTTATATAAATACCTTTGTTATCTTCATCTACATCGTTGGAATCACGAAGGTCGAATTGACGGCCATCCCACAAAGTGATAGTTGAACCTGAGTAGCCATCCCGTTCGATAGAGCGGATAGCACCAAATTCGATATCAAAAGTCATCCGGCGGTATTCGCCGTCAAGCATTTCCCAAGTATATTCTTCGTCATCATCCCACCTGATTTCACCTTCGTACTCTTCACCATCTTCGGTGAATACTTTTCCTCTGAGACGTTTGCCACCGTCGAAATCTGAGTAAACAGCTTGCTTTGGTGGTGGTGAGAAATCGACTCTATCGAATTCATTCCATTCAACCATCACTTGTCCAAAAACAGGATCACTGACGATTATTCCACGATTGGAGTCATCGACATCATTACTGCCTCGCAGGACAATAGTTTCGTCATCTAAAAGGGTAACTTCGGCTGCTGATGAGCTGTATCGTTCGATAGCTTTAATTTTGTTGAATTTTATTTTTCTCGAACGGCGTTTGGTTTCACCGTCTAAAACATCGCGCGTTAATACTTCGTCAACATCCCAGCAGATATAACCTGTGAACTCGCCACCACGACGGGTTTGCAGGGTGCCCCAGAGACGTTCACCCATGCTTGATTTTCCCTGCGTTTTAGTCGATGAAAATTCTATTCTATCAATGTCATCCCAATCGAGCTCGATTTCACCTTCGGCTTCATCTTCGATAACTATCTCTCGAATGCTTGTACCGATATCTGTTGAGCCATTTGAGAATTCTATTTCTTCGCCGGATTTAAGTTCGATAAGGACTCGATCATCATCCACAACTTCCATTGATCTAATGTGCCCAAATCTGACACCTGACTCTGACCGGTCAGAGTAAACTACGAAACTATTACGTCCGGTTTTTATTGTAATCCCAAAGAGATTTATTTCATTGTCACGGTCTCTGTAACTGCGTCTTTTAGAGCTTCGCTTTCTTGAGTCATGACGATCACGCGATTTTGTTCCGTTGAGCAGATCGACCCAGCTTGCTTCGTTCTTGTCCCACCTGATGAGACCTTCAAAGGTATCACCATCGACCGTGAGGATTTTTCCATAAATTCGGCCATCATTATCGGAAGCCATTAATACCGGGGCTATAAGCAATAAGCCTATTATCGTAATTGTAAAAGTTATAAATTTCATAAATCCTCCGTTTCTATTGCCGTTCTGGATAGTATCTTTACGTCCCCCCGTCGGTAAAGTTCTATTTATTTCTCTTGAAATGATTGATGGGTGGCTATTTAAGGAGGATCATTTTCCGCACACGGGAGAACGAATCAGATGTCAGCCTGTAGAAATAGATTCCGGTGGCTGCTTCGGAACCAGTTGAGAAACGACCATCCCACGAAACTGTATGTTCTCCGGCCGGGAATTGTCCATGCGAAAGAGTTGACACTTTTTGGCCCAGAATATTGAAGATTTCAATTGTCACAGTTGATTTCTCGGGTAGAGAAAATGGGATTTTGGTTACACCATTAAAGGGGTTGGGGTAATTTTGTGCGAGTGACCAACGCTGTGGTGTATTGTTAACCGGATCGGTTTCGACATCGGTAGGAGAGTCAACTCTGATCGTACCAGAGATGAATTCGGGATATATTATATCACTACTCATTGTTTCTACAAATACGCCAGAACTCAAAGGTGGCGGGGCCAGAGTTGTTTCGCCGTTATTGGAACCTGATGTAACAACTACTTCCGCTAAAAGATAATCATCTGTTGGGATTGAATCGGCTATCGCTGTTGCAATAATTGTCAGGGTGTTATTAAGGCTGTCATAGTCATAACTAGTCGTTGCCCAGGCGGTGAGTGCGGGATCAAAAAGCACTGAGTCGATAGTCAACAGGGTAGTATCTATTGCGAGCGGAAGGCTGATTAAACGAGCACTGTTATTTAGTGCGATATTGATTGGCAGTCCAATCGTAGTGTTGAACGATAATGTAGCAGGCTCAATCGTGATTGTGTCGATTTCTGTCAGGACTTGCATGACAAACGGGACTGCTACTGATTTGTTGAATGAACTACTGTCAGTCACAATTACCGATCCGGAATAACGACCAAGAGGATAGGCGGACGAATCAATTGTCAAATTGATTTGGCCATTACCAGTTCCACTTATTTGATCTGCGATCAACCAGGATGCATTTATATCTGCGGTCCATGACAATGTTCCAACACCTAAATTACTTATTGAGAGAGTTCGGATTTCATTAGCCGGGTCTGTTGTCTGGAAATATATCGAATCAGGTTCGACTGAGAGGTATGGAAGGTTTTCGACAACATCGAACAGGACATACAAACTATCGGGTGAGTCATCAATGTTACCGGCATCAATTATTATTTTTGCTGTGTGTACACCGGCTGGCAAGTTAGCTGGATCAACTGTAACACTCACAGCAGTTGGCTGGTTGCCAGAGGCAGGGCTTAAACTGATCCAATCCTGATCAACTGTTGAAGTCCAGACGATAGTTCCATTAGTAAGATTCTGTACATCAAATAGTGTTGTTTCCGGATCGCCTACTGTAGAAAAACCCTTTATGGTTATAGTATCTGCAGAGAGACCAAGCCTCGGGGCGAGGACATCACAACGCAGTGCTATTGTCACTGATGAGTCATTGTTGATTTTATCGATCAAAGTTAATTCACCAAGATGCGTTCCACCCGCTAAGGTGCTGTCTATGACTTTTATCTCCAATTGTTCTGGAGTTGTACCTGAAGCCGGAGTTACCTGGCACCATGCAACCGAACTGATAACTTCGTAACCGAGTGGGTTGTATCCTGCATGTTCAACTGTTACAAATTGCCCTTCTGGGAGCGAACCTTGACGGTTCATCTCGAATTTCATGGATGTCTGACTGGCGACCAGAGTCGGGTCATTGTATTTTGTTATCGAGGCGAAGATATCCCAATTACCGTTTCGTTTGTCGGCCCATGTGATATACCTGAAACGACCATCGAGAGCTACGTCGGCCTGAAGCTGAGCGCTGTCACCTTCGGCGTTAGCTCTGAAATTTGTTTCTCGTACGACACCCGACACATCAATCATCTGTCCGACGATGTCCCATGATGTTGCAGTAGAATCAGACCAGATAACGGCGACATTCCCCATCCGATCTGCAGAGATAACCGGCTCTCTCTGGGCTCGTTGGATAACATCTTTGTTCATCTTGATCTCTGCCGAAATAGGGACGAGCAGAGTATCGTACTTGCGTGCATAAATATCTGGATTAGTGGGGTATTGTCCGTTGCGCCAATCGACCCATACAACTGTAAAGTGACCGGCTCCGTCGGTGGCAACGTCGGGGAATGCTTGCCTGTTGCCGGAGCCATCGGTATTTATAAT
>JAUVAR010000080.1 GCA_030591625.1 Candidatus Zixiibacteriota bacterium | reverse complement strand
TTGAACTCGCCAACGATGAACTCAAGCATTACAATATTTTTAAGATGATGCGTGACGGCGAAACAGCCGAATACAAATCAACCGAAACTACCAAGATTATTGAATCAATCAAAAATGTCTTCGAAACCTTGAAAGCAGAAAACCCTGAATTTGCGTACGGTGAAGATGCCGCCAAAATCTGGGAACATGCCAGTGAAGTTGAGAAAAAAGCAGAAATTTGGTACCGCGAAAAAGCGACCGAACTGACAGACCCGAATCAAAAGATGATCTTCGAACAGATCGCCGACGAAGAGCACAAACATTTCGTGACAATGGAAAACGTTATTAAGTTTTTGAACGAACCTCGTCAATGGCTCGACGACGCCGAATGGTCAAACTTAGACGACTGATGTAGCAGTAAGACGTCTCTCCAAAACTAAGGAGTACGTCGAAAAGTCATACCCGTCCCCCTGAGTCATACCCGCGGAGGCGGGTATCCAGATTCTAAAATCGTTTTTATTTCGTAGGGTGGTTCTGTCTTCAGAACCGCCTATTTTATTGAAAGTTGCATCAGGTCTTGCACGGTGCTTGCACCGGGTGTGACCTGACGCTTGTCTTCGAATCCAACAACCTAATCTTCCTTCCCCACCAAACTTGGCCACTGCCCCAACGCAAGAAACCATAGCATGAATATGTTCACACCGGGGATACACATTAGTAAACCGTAATTTGCGGGAAAACCTGCCTTCCTGAACACCATGCGATACGGGATAATAATCAATACTACGATAGTAAAGATCAACAACACCTGCCAGAGTGCGAGTCCAAACATCTTGCCACCTCCTACAATAAAGTTATGCACGCCTCAAGACAATCCGAATAGTTGTGATATAACACCTGTTGTTTAATAGACCAGATGATACTGTATAATATACACTTTCAATGCGCTGTGTGGGTAGTTTTTTTTCTTGTAGGTCATGGTAGCTTGCAACCTGACGATTTATTCGTAGGGCGGAACCATTTCCCATTGATCGGTTCCGCACTTCTAGCTGACATTAGCATACTAAATGCATTAGAGAAACCCACCGCAGCGGATGGACGACCCGCCTAACTTTTCTTTACCCGTAGGCCAAAAACAAGTTTCATTCGATGGTACCAAGACTACACGAAACCATCGGCTGGTGGGTTTTGGCATACGGGGATTAAACCACGAAGATTGTGCCACGAAAGTTAGACTGAAAATTTTCATATAACGTAGGTTGCCCTACCCGTCGTTACCGGGGACATGAATGTCATAACTCTAATTGGTGAAGCGGTCCGAAGGAGAAATAACAGGCAACGCCTGTGCTATTTTAGGAAGCGGGTTGGGTCGGTAATCTCGGCGTGCAATGCCGACGCGGCAGCAGTCGCCGGTGAACACAAAAGTAAATCTGCTGTGTCGGGACCAAGATGTCCCATAAGATGTGAGTTGGTCGTTGCCAAACATCGTTCACCCGGGGCGAGCTTGGCAGTGGCAAGATCATGACATGGACAGCTACTCGGATTTAAAACCATTGCACCCGCCTCGACAAAAACACGAATCAAACCTTTCTTGAGCGCCTCAAGATATGTCTGGCGTGAACCGGGAACCACAAACAAACGACAATCAGGATGAACCTGTTTGCCTTTGAGGATCTCCGTAGCAATACGAAGTTCATCAAATCGTCCCGATGCACACGATCCGATAATAATCTGATGCACCGCAGCCCCTTCCATATCAGTAACCGGCTTGATCGATCCTGCATCGGGCGGAGCATAAAGCTGCGGAACGACTTTATCTATATTGATCTGATAAAGCTGTTCATAAACTGCATCTTTGTCGGGCAGAACCGGGGCTGAACGGGTGGTTGATCGTCCAGTAAGATACCTGCGTGTGGTCGCATCGTAAGGACATATCGCCGCTATCGCACCAGTTTCGCTCGCGAGATTTGACATTGTGAATCGTTCACTGATAGTCATTTGGGACAAGACTGATCCAGCCAGTTCAATGACTCTTCCCTCGCCGGCACTGTCGTCGATTTGATTGATGAGAGAGAGCATAACATCCTGGGCAAAAATACCGCGATACCTGCGTCCATTCACAACAACTTTAATTGTTGGAGGAACCTTGAGTATATGTTTGCCGTGCGCCCAAATTGTTGCCATCTGTTTTTCTGAGACATTAACAGAAAGAGCACCCAGCGAACCAAGTGTCGCTTTCTGTTCACCCGACCCAAAAATCAACTGACCGGGCAGGACATGCCCACGTTCTACAATTACATTCTGACAAATTCCATCACGAATCTCATATACATTCTTGATTGATTGTCGCCTGATAAACTCACGCACAGTTCTAATATCAGAAGGACTGGCAATATTTTCGTTGTCATTGCGCAAACCGATCGTGCCAACCATTTTATTGGGGTTCCAAACATATTCTGCTTTGTGCGAACGGAATTGTTCGATCAATGATTTGGTGCATCCTAACATTGCTACAAGATCCGGTTCCACCTCAGCAGTTTCGCCAACCGCTACATCTTCGGTACCGGCGGCACGACTAATGATTTTCTGAGACATTGTGCGACCACCATAGAGAGATGACGCATGCGAACCGGGATGAGTACCGGGGAAATTCAGCTCAAGTTGTTCAAGCTTTAAGAAGGCAGGTTTTTCTCGCAACGAATAACGACGTCGCCAATTATAAAATGCAGCTTTGGAAATCCCAAGCTCAAGACCAGCTTTTTCGTCGTCCCCAAATCGTTCCCAAAGATTCCTGATTTCCTGCTCAGAAAATTTCGGAAGAGAATATTTCGGAATATTTTTCTTACGTCGCCAGTAAGCTACCAGATACGCAGGCACCCCACCCAAACGTTCGCCAATTTTCTCGTCGGTTTTATAGAGCTTCTGTAGTTGAAGAAGCTCCGCTTTAGTTGGTGACTTATGTTTTTTCTTCATAGTCTTTCCAACCCAGCTTTGATCTTATCGTACGCCAATTCTAAACCAACCGACACTACCCGTGTCTTGCCAATTACCGGCATAAAATTAGTGTCACCATTCCAACGAGGTACAATATGCATGTGAAGATGCCCCGGTACACCGGCACCGGCCGAGCGACCAAGATTCATTCCAAGATTTAGTGAGTGCGGCCCGAGTACTTTCTTGATAACGGCAACTGTTCGTTGAGTGAGTTCAAAAAACTCCTGCGCTTCTGCTTTGTTGAGTCGTTCGATTGAACCGACATGACGAAATGGGACAACCATACTATGACCTGCGTTGTAGGGATACTTATTTAAAATAACGAACGCTTTTTCTCCACGGTACATAATTAGATTCTTCACAGAATCTTTCCGCTTGATTCGGTTGCAAAAGACACAACCTTTCTCTTTTTTCGCCAGGACAAAACCTGAACGCCATGGAGCCCATATTCTCTTCTCAGTCATAGTCTTATGAATATAGCTACTTAACTTGCGAGCCGAAAGCGAAATACTCAACCCTCACCAAGTTATCTAATTGGCCCCAAACAGCTTGTAAGAAGCTTATTTATTGGTACAATTCGACCCCCAACCAACTCATCTTTGAAATCTGTTAAGATATTATTGAATAATCGGTTACAACTAACTACCTTGTGGTTTCAATTATGACCCCTACCTGTATGGAGTAGAATAGATGAAAGGCAAAATAATCGTCGTAGGTGGCACCGGGATGCTCGGTCTTCCAGTCGCAAAACAGCTATCTTTAGATCAGTACGAGGTTTCCATTGGTTCAACAAGACCAGAAGAAGCCCAAAAAATAGTGCCCGAGAATATTGAAATCGTTCCAACCGATGTTACCAATTATGACTCGCTCTTGAAAGCGTTTCAAGGGAAAGATTTCGTATATCTTAATCTCAATTCAAAACTCGACCCGGAAAAATATCAACGTATCGAAATTGATGGCACTGCCAATGTCGCCAAAGCTGCCGCCGAATCAGCAATCAAACGGATCGGGATGATTTCTGGTGCATCCTCACGCGGAGTCGATGAAGGACCAATTTTTCTATCGGCTAAAGTAAAAGCAGAAAATCATATCAAAGCTTCGGGTGTTCCTTATTCTATTATGCGTCCATCATGGTTTTTCGAATCATTACCTCATTTTGTTCAGATGGGCAAAGCAGTTGTTATCGGGAAACAGCCAACCAAAGTGGGATGGCTGGGCGTTGATGACTTTGCTGTTCAAGTATCCAATGCATTCAGCAACGATAACGCAGCGAACAAATGTTTTTTCAATCTTGGTCCCGCCAAGATGACAATGATGGAAGCTCTAATAATCTTCTGCCAACGATCTCATCCCGATATTGAACCGGAATTTGTTTCATTCTTTAACGCCAAGCTTGCATCACACATGCCAGGACTTGAAAAACTGAAACTTGCGATACCGTTCTTTGAATATTTTGAAACTATGGATGAAGATGTTGATCAGTCAGAAACAGATTCAATACTTGGACAAAATAAAATGGATATCAATCGTTGGATCGATACCCATTTAAAATAGTCTTAATCAATTTCGTGAATTAATTTTCTGCCGTGATTGTTGTACTACGGTACAAGTGATAATGCTTCCCACATAAGAGCTGGAGAAATCGCACCAAGTCTCAAAATCCGATCATAGAAATCTGATTCAACAAAGAGTGTTCCATGATGTTCTTCGGCGGCGGTAAACAATCGTCCAAGTTCGATATACCCAAGTATTGGTGCAACCTGATCAAACGGCTTTAGCGTCATGGTAAGAACTTTCTTTCTCAGGTCGAGCTGTTCAACTGTTGAGCGGACATCCATTTCACTAATTAGCCAATCAGCTGCCTGCTCTGTATTCATTACACCAGTTTGCAAATTAATCTGAGCGACTGCCATAGCGGCCTGATCACGACGTCTTTTCAAAATCTTAAGCCAGACAGCCGCATCCTCATCACCAAAAAGTCCGCTCCGATACATTAGTTCATCCGCATAAAGCGCCCAACCTTCTATGAGCAACAGATCATTCTGCCATTTGCGAATCTCTGAGCTATTTAACTTCGCAAGATACTGTTGAAGATAGTGCCCCGGAAATGCACTATGCACTACAGTTGCTCTGAATCCACGCCGATGCACATACCTGAAACGCGCCTCTACCTGGCGACGGTCAAGTTCGAGGGGTATCGGACGAATATAAATTCTACCAGTTTGCAAACCATTGTTTGAACCTGTACCGATATATTTTGAAACATCCGAAACAGGGGCAAGATATGCAGGCATCTCTTCGATAGACAAAGCAGGCATATCTGCAGGGATAGAAATTATATCTTCGTCATCAATAAACAGCATGACCTGATTACTCTCCCAGGCATAGTAGCCGATCATATCTTCGCGTGTGAATGTTGCCGGAACAAAGACAGAATCGCGACCATTCTGATGGTTCTCATCGACATAAGCTTCATACTCGGCATATTCATTCTGTGCATTATTTAACATCACCTTTGTCATACGAAGAAGAGAATCAGAGTCGAAAGTAAAGTGATATTTATTTGTCAGCATGTAATCGATATTTGCTTTACCAACCGCATACGATCCAGCCACTCCCGTCTGAGCTTCAGCCAGGACAACAAGAAAGTCGTTCATACTCTCACGAGCCGCAGTTGACACTTTGAGTATCTCATCTGCTTTCTCGGGGAACTTATTCATCAAGGTACCACCAACACGACGATAGAATTCGATTGCACTTTCAAGTGATTCTTTCGCCAGATCATTCCATACCGGCGGGCTGCTCTTGATATTCTTCCGAGCTGATTTAAATAATGCCGGTACAGCTTTCATACGTGAGATTAAAGAATATATTTTTTCTGACATCGGCACATGGTCAGAGACCATAAGTGAATGAATTCCATTCACCGCTTCATCGATATAAATCTGTGGCATCTTGCGATACCATTTAATTTTATTCAGATTCTGAAGAGCGATATCAAGATTTGATTTAGTCAGCCTGAAATCAACTCGCTGATCGGCAGTCATTTTGTTATTGCGAACACCATGAAGTGCTTTTTCAAAATTCTTGAGAGCTTTTATCTGTGCTTTAATCCCGTTGCTCGAATAATCGGCAAGACGGTTGTCATACGAATTCACACCCTGCATCGTTGAAGCAACCGGATTAGCCGACTGCAAACTTGTCAAAATCTCGGCGCTAATTTGCGTGAAGTTTTTTCTCTTGGCCAAGGTGGGTTGAACAAGTGTCACACAGATTGCAAGAATCGCTATTGTTTTTAAAATATATCTAATAACCATTAATACTCCTTCATTATTGAATCGGCAAAAGTAAGCAGGAATTCATACGGATGCAAGTTATCCGTTTGTACGCGTGAAAAGCCCCACAAGTTCTATATGTTTGGTGTGTGGAAACATATCGACCGGAGTTACGCTGTCAATGCTGTATTTCTGGTCAATAATCTCCTTCGCATCCCGCGCAAAAGTAGCTGGATTACAGCTAATATAAAGGATTTTGCCCGGATTTAGGCGCAGCATCCGACGTAATGCCTTCGGGTGAAGCCCCGCTCTCGGTGGATCAATTATGATACTGTCAAAGCCTCCCGACAAGAATTCATCCTGTTTTAGCAAGTCCTTAACATTTCCTTCAAAAAAACTGATATTTTCAACATTATTGGCCGTCGCATTCTCCCGTGCCACTCGAATTGCATCTGTGACCAACTCCGCTCCAACAACTTCGGCTACACGAGAGGCAGCTATAATTCCGATTGTTCCGGTCCCGCAGTAGAGATCCAGAAGCCTTTCCCCCACCTCAGGTTTGAGAAGATCGAACCCAATATTGTAGAGAACCTCAGCTTGATCAGAATTTGTCTGGAAAAACGAATTGGCCATAATGCGAAAACGAAGACCACAGACTTCTTCTTCAATAGATCCGTCACCAAACAGAATTGTCTCGGACTCACCAACCGCAATATTCGCCTTCGAACCTGTTTCGTTGTGAACAATAGTTGTAATCTCGGGGAATTGTTCACACAACATTGCAACAAACTCATCTTTGTTTGGCAGTTCGCCTCTCGCCGTCACAAGATTTATCAAATTCTGGCCGGTACGCTTTGCTTCACGAACAACCAGAAATCGCAAGTAACCAGAATGGTCATGAACATTATATACAGGGATTTCTTTCTCAGCAGTAAAATCTCTAACTGCCTTTACAACTTTATTCGAAAATTCAGACTGCAAGTGACAATGATGAATATCAAAGATATCATCAAAGTGCCCGCGCCGGTGAAGTCCCAACCTCGATTCACCATCCTCAGTCAGATGAAACGAAAACTCCATCTTGTTACGATAGTAAAACTGTTTTGCAGCTGGGACAATATCGGCAACTTCGATATGATCGAGCCCACCAATATGTTTCAAACAAGCTGCCACCTGCTCCTGCTTGCATTGCAATTGACGTTCATATTTCAAGTCCTGCCAGGTACAACCACCGCATTGATGATCATGTTCGCAGACCGGATCGATTCGATCGTCACATCTCGTTAAGATCTCTTCCACCCGGGCATTGGCAAAGCGTGGTTTAGTGCGTGTAATTTTTATCCGAACTCGTTCACCCGGAAGGCCACCATCGCAAAATATAACTTTGCCGTCAATATGTCCAACAGCTTTACCGTCGAACGCAAGATCTGTAATATCTAATTCTATTTCTTTTCTATCATTCATAAATCAATCACCATCAGGATGTTTGCAGGCAAGATTGGGATGAGCACAATCCTGCATTTCAAGTTGAATTGTTACATGCCCTATATGAAATTTATCATCAAGCATTTTTGTAAGCTGTCTTATTATCTTGGGTCCATCGGTATAATCAGAATCCTCAACCGCAACATGACACGACAGAGCGATATCATGCGACGACAACGACCATACATGCAAATCGTGAACATCATTAACTTTTTCGGAATGTTTTATCGCCCGACAAATTTCATCAAAATCAACCGAGTCCGGCACACCTTCAAGTAATATCCAAACCGCTTCTTTGATGACAAGATACGACGACCACAAAATCATCAATCCGATAGCAGCCGACAACAACGCATCAAGCCAGCTCCATCCAGTGTACATTATGACAATTGCCCCGGCAATTACCGCCACCGATGAAACCGCATCGTATGTCATGTGCAGGAACGCCGCTTTCATGTTGAGCGATTTACCTTTCTCGGACGACAAGAAAATGACCGAGAATATATTCCCAAGCAAACCTACCACAGCGACACTTAAAAACAAAACGGGATACTTCAACTCGACCGGATTTAGAAAACGATCATACGCTTCTACAAAAATATAAATCGCAATTACCACCAGCGACACAGCCGATAACAATGCAGTCATCACCTCAATACGTTTATAGCCATACGTCGAACGCTTGGTTGCCGGTAGCTGAGAACCTTTAACCCCAAGCCAGGCAAGCACCAATGCAGCTACATCTGAGAGGTTATGCACCGCATCGGCAAGCAACGCCAGGTAGCCGGACATAATTCCGGCAACAAATTCAGCCAGCGTTATAATGCTGTTGACTATGATTGCCCAGACAAGTTTTCGTCCGGAAATATGTTCGTGTGAATGATTATGACCCAATGTGACAACTCATACTTTTCATTTTTTCACTAATTAACAAACCTGGGCTTAGATTAGTTTCAAGAGAGCACGCATCGACCCAAAATGATACGCTTCGTGCAAAGGCAGAAAATTGAGAGCATCAACATACGACCCAACAATATGTCCGGTCGAAACTTCTATCGCTGTTTTATAATTCAAGTCTATCATATCGGCCATATCATCGCGAGTCACCGTAATCAAATTACCCATCAGTTTAATAATTTCCTCAATCGACGGAGCAGTTTCATCAATATGATCAGGCGTCTGTCCTTTTCCAAAAAAGTGTTTGTAATTTTTATCTACAGGCGTAGCCAACCCGGTGCGTTCATACAATAATGAAGCCTGCACAACAACTAAGTGACCAGCCTGCCAATAAATCGAATTATTAAACGGTTTTGGTATCGTCATTATTTTTTCGGAAGGAACCGACTGAACAAGCATACGGTTTTTCTCTCGCATGATTGCAAATCTATTCATTGCATCCTTTAATTGGTTGCTCATCTTATTTACCACCTACCAATTTCAAACTCAGGAATCCAAGTACCAATAATACTACGAATCCAACTGCTAATAAATTGAAGTAACGATCAATGAAGCTTTTGATTTTATCACCATACTTTTCATACGTTATCCCTATAAGGCCAGCCACCACAAAAAACCGCATTGAGCGACTTATCACCGAAGCGATAATAAATATCCCAAAATTCATTTTGAAAAAACCGGCAGCGATAGTGAAAACTTTATATGGTATCGGGGTGAATCCTGCAATCCCAACTGCCCACGCACCGACTTTCATCCCATACATCTCTTTTTCATTGAACCAATATTCAGCAACCTTCAACATTTCATTCGCATCAGACCCCGACAATGATGCAATAAGGTCAAGAATTCGATGCCCGATAAAATCAAACGCGGCATATCCAATATAATAACCTAACGCCCCTCCCAGAACTGAACCGACCGAACAGATAATCGCAAACCGAAGCCACTTACGATGAGATCCCATACACAATCCTATAAGTAACGCATCGGGTGGCACGGGGAAAAAGGAAGCTTCTGCCGCCGACAAGACAAATAGTGCAATCCCCCCATGTGGAGAATTCCCCCACGCCAAAACCCAGTCATACACAACACGACTCCACCGGAATGGTACTTCAATGATGCGTTTT
>JAUVAR010000210.1 GCA_030591625.1 Candidatus Zixiibacteriota bacterium | reverse complement strand
CTTATATTCATGACGTCATGACATCTACGGGAACAGATACAAATTTCAAACTAGATGCCTGGGGAAAGCAATATAATTACTCTTCAGGAACTACAATCTCATCAACAGGTGGACCGGCTCCAATAACCCTCCAGATAGCAGCCTCGATGAATATCCTTCTAAGAAATCGTCTGAGAGCGATCATAACAGATAACGCTACAACACCTCCGGGCAACAGCTATAAAGATTCTATTCGTGTAACCCTAACGTTGCCAGATGGTCTGGGTGGCATGAAATTGATCAGTCGCATCCCTTCATCGGATGGCCTTGTCGTAATCGACTCTCTGACGGCAGGTTTACACACTATGAAAATAATCTACCTGCCCCTAAACGACACGATTACTCGCATGGTCAGAATTAACCCCGGACAGGAAAGCTATTTAGACATTCAACTACCGGAGAATTACTGGTAACGATGAATACAAAGCCCAGACATAATGGGACAATCCTGAATAACGAGTCCGGTTTTGGCATGATTGAGTTGCTGGTAGTGATTGTTATCATTTGGGTGATGTCTGCTATTGCAATGCAGTCGATGAATGTCACTTTGGGTAATGCCCGAAAAGTTAAGACCGAACGTGAAATGGAAATGCTTACTCATGCGATTGCCGGAAATCCCAGTCTCACTTCAAACGGCCTTCGTTCTGACTTTGGTTATATTGGCGATATCGGTGCCTTCCCCCCCGATCTGCAATCATTGTTGAGCAACCAGGGAGGATACCCCACATGGAACGGCCCATACATTCCATCGAGTTTTATTTCGGATACAACTGGTTTCAAAAAGGATGAATGGGGCCAGCCATACGCCTACAGCGGTGGGGTTCTGCTTGCTTCATCAGGTGGTGGAAATGCTATCTCAATGCGAATCGCGGATGCCAGTTCAGATTATCTGCTCAACCAATTGAATGGAACTATTACTGATGCTGAAGGCACTCTCCCCGGTTCTATATTTGCCGATTCAATTAAGATAGTCGCTACAGTCCCTAATGGAACTGGTTCTATAATCACAAAAACTTATCAACCCGATATGAACGGAGCCTTTACTTTAGACTCTATGCCCGTTGGGCATCATTCGGTTGATCTTATCTACGAACCAACCAATGACACCCTGCATCGATATGTTACAATAGTCCCACGTAACAAAAGTCAAAAACATTACCGTTTTGCAGATCCAATCTTTGGTGCTCCACCAACAGGTGGACCATCTGGTGGACTTGAATTAGTGGCCGGCTCAGAAACCATTGTAAGTTCGGGGGGATTATGCGACAGAATAATTTTTGAGATTCAAAACACGAGCACAACTGATATTGATGTTACCTCAATTATATTAACTTACTCTTCTACCACGTACTATCGATCTCTGAAGATAAAAAGTATTATAACTTTCAATAGCCAAAACCCACGAAACGGTTCGGATGATCCAGTTACATTTTCAACCGAAACAATTGCAGCAGGCAGTACAGAAACTATTGAAGTAAGTGGTTTCTGCGATAACCAAAATGGTAATTGCTCAAGCCAGACAAACATGTCAGGAACTACGATTACAGTCACTTTCTCCGAAGGTTCATCTTTCGACATCACTTTTGGGGTATGCCCATGATGTCAACCTTTGAAAAGAACAAAGGCTTCACTCTGGTTGAACTGGTTCTTGTTATTGTAATCATCGGAGTACTTGCAACTACGATGCTTCGTTCAGGAAAGACAATTGTAGAAACCGGACGAATCGAAGAAACCAAACAGGAACTCGACCAGCTCGCTTTAGGCATTGTAGGGAATCCTGAGCTTGTAAATCATGGTCAACGAACCGATTTTGGTTATGTCGGTGATGTGGGATCACTCCCACCTGATCTTGATGCTCTCATTAACAATCCGGGCGGGTATGCCACTTGGAATGGCCCCTACATTTCAAACAGATTTGCTCAGGCGACAGTAGATTTCAAGACTGATGCCTGGGGGACTACATATAGCTATAGTGGCGGTGCCCAAATTATCTCAACAGGTTCAGGGAATAATATCATCAGGAAAATTGCTGCCTCGTCAGACCACCTCCTTTACAATCGTATCAACGGTACCATAACAGACATCGATGGTTCTCTGCCCGGGAATAACTACAAAGATTCTCTGCTCGTTAGTTTCACATATCCAGCAGGTAGTGGAAGTGATGTTACTCTTACTACAAACGTTGATCAGGGTGGGTCGTTCTCGTTTGATTCAATTCCAATAGGTAACCATGCTCTAAATATTATCTATATACCAACTGCCGACACACTCCGACGTTTTGTTTCGGTTATCCCGAACTCAAATATTTACAATTTATATGCACTAACAGGAGATCATTGGGGTGAGGCTGCCTTAGGTGTAACTAATAGTGAAATCCTGCGTCCGGATGGCATTGGTTCAATCACCAATCTTTCTACTACCGGCTGCTCTGCCAACTGGGAGTGCGTTGATGATTCTGTTGCCGATGGAAACAGTAGTTATGTCACCAATATGTCCGGTGGATGGGATTCTGATCTATACAATATAGAAAACAATTCTATCGGGTCCGGCATTATCGACAGCATAGTTGTAATACTCAGAGCCAAAGGTGCAACGGGTAGCCGTGTGTATGTACAAATAAAAACAGGCGGCAACATATATCAAGGGTCAAACATCGTCCTCACTTCGACCTATACAAATATTACCAACAGCTGGGTTGTAAACCCCAACACAACTGCTGCCTGGACATTATCTGAAATTGATGCCCTCGAGATAGGACTTGATCTGCGAGGCTCGGCGGACTGTACCCAAATTTGGCTTGAACTTTATTATCATTAGTTAGAAATGACAAAAAATAAGATGAGTATAATTAAGAACAGAAAAGGCTTCACCCTGGTAGAGATGGTTATTGTCATTCTTGTGCTTGGTATTTTATCTGCTGTCTCTATTTCACGTATGACTGAAAGCATCGAAACATCCAAATATGAACAGACAAAAAAAGAATTGGATAATCTCGCTGCCGCAATAGTCGGTAACCCGGACGCATACTCAGGCAACGCCCGTTCTGATTTTGGGTATCTGGGTGACAACGGAACTCTGCCCGCAACCTTGAACGATCTTGTAACAAACAGTTCCGGCTGGTCAACGTGGGATGGCCCTTATATCGAGCGTGGCATTAACTCCGACGACTTTAATAAAGATGCTTGGAATGTCAGCTACACTTACACAGGTATAGCAATTACATCAACTGGCTCAGGAAGTCCAATAACCAAAGCATTGACAACGGACCCGACCAAATTACTTTCCAATCAAATATCCGGTACAATCCGAGATGCAACCGGTGACTCCCCGGGCCTTGCCTACATAGATTCAATTTCGATAAGTATCGATTACCCCGATGGATCAGGCTCAATCATATCGGCTGCTACCTATCCGTCACCCGATGGTTATTTCAGTTTGACTGGTCTTCCGATTGGAAACCGTCAACTAACTATAATTTTCTTGCCGGTGGCAGACACGATGCAAATACCGCTCACAATAATGCCGGGAAAAGAAAATCGTCTCGACATCCATTTCCCGGCAGATCTATTCTAACAGGCATCGCCTGACACAGGTAATCTTACAATTCTATCGAATTGTCAGTTTAATACCGCGTTTCTTTAACAACGGCAAAAACAGTTCAGGCCTGACAGCTATTTCCTGTGGTTTCACACCACGAGCTTCAACCTGCCCCGCGGCCGCCATCCAGGCAATAATTGCAGCAGGGAATGCTGTAGTCCGCATCATTGACGAAAGTCCGGCCTTGGTGTCCTGACGGTCGATTATCTCATATACAATTTCACTAACCTCCGAATCTTTCTCTCCCTCAACGACAACCCGTACTAGCACAAGATCAAGGTCATCTTCAAAACTAAGATTCGCTTCCAATACAGCTTTCAAAACTGAACGCGGTTCAACTGTTTGTCCGTCAATCTGGAGAGTCTTACGGGAAGCAAGCCCAAGTTCAAGCATCGGACGAACTTTATCGCAATGACCCGGATAACGAATTGTTTTGTAATCGAGGAAATCAACTTTCCCCTCGTATGTATCGGGCAATGTTGAAGTCCCGCCCGAGGTATAAAACGCTTCAAGTTTTCCAATACCATCAAAATCTAAAAGTTCCAAACCAGTCATCGGATTGACCATCTCTTTTTTACCATCGTTGATAATCAGACATGGCTCCCAATATTCATTGATAAGGCCTTCAGATGAAAAAACTAACTTATAGTTAAGTGGTGGACGAGGTGCCTGAGGCAAACCCCCAACTCTTATCTTAACCGATGAGACAGTATCAAATTTTGAAATCCCGTCGGCAGCCATCAGTGAGACCATACCCGGAGCAAGGCCACAATCAGGAATCACAATAACGTCTGCTTCTTGAGCTTCGTTATTCATCTCAAGCTGAGATTTGACAGTATCATTATTACCACCGAGATCAACGAGATGACATTTCCCCGCAATTGCTGCCTTAGTTAAGCCGGGGTTAAAGCGATAAGTTACACAAGATACAGCCGCGTCATATTCTGACAATATTGCTGTCATAGCTTCTTCGTCACCGGCATCAACCGCTCCATGGATAGCTATTCCATCCCCAAATTTCTCAGCTACTCTACGAGCGAGCTCACCATCAATATCAAAAACCCCAACCTTTTCAACACCTTCCGCTCTGGCTAAGTCATAAACTGCTGCTCGGCCCATCAAACCGGCCCCAATTACTGCCAACTTCATATATTCTCCAATTCTGTAGTATTCAAATTCAAGCGCCAAATATACACTTTCAACGGCTTAAGGAAAAGCCCGACTTTCTTAAAAAAATGCAAGCTTATTTCAAGAGTTTGTAAGGTTTTGCCGATAAAACAGATGAAGGAAATCGGTTTGGGCATTAAAAACTTAGAGGGTATTATTTTGGCAAATTCAATTACCAGCAATAATCAACTTAGCGATGAGCTAATGGCTGACTTAAAGATGTTTAACATCTTGAAACCATTCATCGGAAGATGTCTTACTCTCAATCATGATATCAATAATCCTCTAGCCGGTGTACTCGGATATGCG